>NZ_CP027226.1:600000-900000 GCF_002998295.1 Fastidiosipila sanguinis | reverse complement strand
GATTTATTTGGATAAGAAAAATATTTATATTTTTGATGCATCAGGCAACCCTATAAGATGCCAGGAAGAAAATATATTTGAGGATTTAAAAGATAAAACGAGTACTCTAAATAATATAATATTTACAAGTGAATTTACTGAGAACAATATTAGATTAATTTACAAGAATAAAAACATTTTTACAAAAAAAGAGGAGATTTATTTTTTAGCAAATCATTTATCTAAAATTATGTTATCTAATATCATTAGAAGACTAATGTTAACGAGTTTAGATTTCACTAAGGATCGTGGACAGGGAAGGATTATTCTATATAATAACTTATTTCTATACGAATCATTTGAAATGAACGGGAAAACTAAATTCGAAAATGCAAAAAAAAATTTTATCAAAGCATCTAAAAATAAAGATAAAATCTTTTCGGAAGGAGTAGAAATATATAGAGAGATAAAGGAATGGTTTCTAAATAATGTAAATAAATGCGAGTACAATCTAATTAAGGCTGAGGATTTAAGGAAAGAAATAATTTATAATTGTGTATATGGCGAATCTTATTTATGCAGAGACTATAATATACTGACAAAATCACTAGATGTTCTGAGTGAGGAAAATTTTCTAGCTTATATAGGTTTGTTTTTTGAAGAGGGCTCATAAATGCATTTTGCTTCAATCATTTTGAGCGGGGGGAGATAAGCATGAACAACAAATTAAAATTGAGTACTTTAAAAATGGCTGTTAAAATTTTAGCGAAAAGTTCTATGCTCTATTTTATTTTACTGCTTTTTTTAAGTATTATTTCGGGATTACCCTCTGTAATAAATTTAAAAGTATGGGAAGAAATTATAAATGAAATAGCTGACGGATTAAAGTTTGGAATAGATAAAAAAACTATTATAGTATTATTGTGCATTCATTTTGCTGTTTATATGATGAGTATAGTATCTAATAAATTAATTAAATATATAAATGATGTTTATACAACAAAGATTGAAATGAAGATTTCTGAAGATATAGTTAAATTTTCTAGTGAATTAACATTAAGTGAAATTGAGAATCCAGATACTCAAAATCATTTAGGAAAAGTTGGAGATAACACGACCTCAAAAGTATCAAACATGATTGATATATTTGTTGACATAATAAAAAATATAGTGGTATTTGTTGGGGTTGTAAAAATAATACTAAGTTTTAACATATGGTTAATAGTATTAATTATGCTATCTCTCATACCGATATTTACATTAAATAAAAAAGCTGTAGAGACAATGTATCAAATGTATGACGAGACTTATGAAAGTCTTAGATTAGCTGAATATCTTAAAAAGACATCATACTCCTATCAAGGGAGTAGAGATTTAAAAATTTTTTCAGCTTTTGATTTTATAATAAGAAAATTAGGTGCTATTTATAATGACATATTAATAAAGAAGAAGAACGTTAATAGACAAAATTTATTTTTGACTAGTTTTGGTGATATTACCGAATCACTAGCAACTTATGGCACAAAAGTATTAATTATATTTGATGGTATAGCAAAAAAACATACAATAGGATATATTACAATGGTTTTTGGGGCAGTAGACCATTTACAAAATTGTTTAATCAACTTTATTTCATCATTACTAAATCTATATGATAGTTTACTTTATTTGGACAGTTATCGATATTTACAAAGCATTTACGAGAAACATAAAATATCCGTAGACAGCTCTAAAAATAGGTATAAATTAAATAGCTTATATGATATAGAACTTAGAGATGTTTGGTTTAAGTATCCGCAAAGTGAAGAATATATATTAAAAGGGATTAGTATGTATTTTCAAGCTGGGAAAACATATGAGATTATAGGATTAAATGGATCAGGAAAAACAACATTAGTGAAGTTGATATTAGGGTTATATTCACCAAGTAGGGGGGAAGTTTTAATTAATGGGAAAAATATTTCTTTTTATAGTCTCGAGGACTATTGTTCGCTTGTGAGTGCAAATTTTCAAGATTTTACAAAACTACCACTGACAATTGCAGAAAATATTTCTATGATTGACAATAGCAAAATTGATAAATCTCGGTTAGAAAGAGCAAGTAGATTAGGATGCAGTTCTAATTTTATTAGAAAAAAGCAAAGAAAGTTTGATGAAATTGTGACTTTAGGGTGGGAGAAAAGCGAGGATTTATCGTCGGGACAGTGGCAAAGGGTGAATTTATCTAGAACTTTTTATCAAGATGAAGAATCTCAGATTAGAATTTTTGATGAGCCTACATCCAATTTGGATTTGTTAGCAGAATATAGCGTATTCAATAACATCATAGAAAAAACAGGAGATTTTCTAAATATAATAATAACCCATAGATTTTTTTCAGTTGAAGGTATTGATGAGATTTTTGTGATAGAAGATGGAGTGATAACAGATCACGGTAACCATGAGTATTTATTAAGAAATAACAATATGTATAAAAAACTATTCAATACTCATGAAGGATCGACAAAGTTATAGATAAGTGGAACAAAAAAAGTAACGGGAGTATATGATGTCCCATTACTTTAGATAATCTTATATTTTAAAAATTAAAAAACAATCTATTTCTTAAATAAATCATCTTTAATCGAATAGTAATTCCCAACAAATAAAACTTCCCAAACTCCATCAGTATTTTTTTGCATAAGGACATCATCATAATTGCCATCAAGTCTTCGTGCTTCCATAACAATCAAATCAGATTTGTCGACATTAGCTATTAACTCGCTATTAGCTCGTGGTTCTCCATAAATTAATTTTTCAAATCTAGGGTCTACTGAAGTGCCTACAGTCATTTCTTCAGAGAACTCATCATATTTTGGATAAAGATCAGGATGCTCATCAATGTACTTGCTAAGCCCATTCATTATAGATACAAAATCTTCTTTTGATCTTTTTGGAGCTAATCCACTTCCAGCGACAAAAGAACCAGCAATTCCATCTTCTTTATATGTCTTTTCATTTTTCTTGCGTTGTTGAGAAATCTTTTGATCTATTGCAATATCTTCCTTACTTCTATCGAATTCATCCAAGTTATCATTAGACGTTAATTTAGAATTATTCATATTAGACTCAGTAGATTTGATATTTTTATAACCTGAAAATTTATTAATAGAAAATAATAGAAGTATAATTACAACGATAAAAACTGGTAAAATAAGATATTTTCTTTTCATTATTTTCTCCCCACCTCCAATTACTACATGTATTATACTCCTTTATTCTATAAATAGCAATTGAATAGACGACAAATAGTTTATTTAAATGGAAGATTGTCTATCTCATAGTAAGATAAATTTCACTAATTCAATCTAAATAAGAACAGTAGATTATTATATTAGCATAAAAAAGCTTAGGCTTTGTGTAGTATTACTTAGAAATTTACACTATATGGAGAAATTAAATATCCACGCCAGAGGAGTTGGAAAATATGCATAAGCATATACATGCAGATGCCGCAGAGAATGATACTGATAGGCAACAAGTTACAAGTTGCGAAAGAATATTATGGTACAATACGATCCATTAGTCAAATGAAATCAAGACGTCCCCTAGTCATCCGAAATCACATACCGAAGATGAGATAAAAATTATCAGAGAAAAATATCGTTATCATAAACATGAGGGATTAGGACAAGTCTATAGAAAATGCAGAGATGCTGGATATAAGCGTAGTTATGAGTCAATGTGCAAACAGATAAAGAAACTAAAAGAATACGAAAAACCAAGAAATGTCAGTTATCCTAAAAGTAAATATAAACCGTTAGAAGGAAGATATCCAGGAGAGTTTGTAGAGATAGATGTAAAATACGTGCCGCTTGAATGTATAGGATTTAAGAGTAATTATCAGAGATACTATCAGATAACAGCCATAGACCTATATAGCAGGAAAAGAGTATTAAAGATAGTAAACGAAAATAGCACGTATGAAACATCAAATATGTTAAAAACCCTAGAAGAAGAATTTGGATTTAAGATAAAAACAGTGCAAACAGATAACGGTCGTGAATTTTGCAATGATAGAGGAAGGAAAGAATCTTTATTTGAAAAGAGTCTAAGACAATTAGGAATAAAGTACATAAGGACAAGACCATATTCACCTTGGCAAAATGGAGTAGTTGAAAGAAGCCATAAAATAGACAATGAACTCTTTTACAGTAGAAGAAGATTTAAAAGTGAAAGGAAATGTATAAATCATTTCAACGATATAGTGTAAGGACAAATAATATAGCAAGAAGAGTACTGGGATTTTAAGACACCAAATGAAATGGTAGAGGACTATATGGCAAGAGTAGCATAGATTTAAAATCAGATGGCTTTGGTCACATATGTTGACAACACTAGAGAAAACTAGTTGTAGTAGTTCTAATGAATTGATTAAAAAAAAGTATTGCTATAATGAATCTATTTGTTTTTAATAATAGGGTGTATAATGGAGTTTATTGAATTAGAATTAGTAGGAGGTGCCTAATGAATAGTGAGAATAGTTTAGTCTTATTTAAGACAGTGAAAGATTTATATAGGTATGTTGAAGATTACAGTAAAAGTAAGGTCTCTAAAACAGCTAATTCTTTAGGCGTTATTTTTACTGATGGAGAGGTTAATTACTGGTATGATAGCGGGACAAGTAAGGTTGTAGAGTTAGATGATAAAACTTGTGAATTCATAAAATTGCTTCAAACTTATGATTTAAATCCAGAAAAATTTGAGCAGGCAGTTGAAATGTTAGGAATTGATGAAGAAGAATTGATTACATTTATAAATCGCGAGGATTTATTTAAAGGATTTAAAATTAAAAACTTGCATTCAAGTGAATTTTTAAAATTTGTACACAATCAAATTCAACAGGGATGTACACAGCTAATCATAGAATTAACTCAAGCATGTAATATGAGATGCAAGTATTGCATATATAATGATACCTATTCAGGTAATAGAAATTTTGGAAATAAGAATATTTCACTAGAAGATGCCAAGTCTGCAATAGACTATATCTTTGCAGAAGGTGATAAGAATGAGATAGATATAACATTCTATGGTGGAGAACCTTTAATTAATTTTGAGGTATTAAAAGGTGCAATAGAATATTCTATTTCTAAATCAAAATTAGACGATAGGAAAGTTAATTTTTCATTTACTACTAATTTGACACTTTTAAATGACGAGATGATAAACTTTTTCAAAGGAGTTAACAATTTATCAATAATGTGTAGCATAGATGGACCGAGAGAAATCCATGACGAATATAGAGTCTATAAAGGTGGGAAAGGAACCTTTAATGATGTAATTAATAACTTTGAAAAGCTTTGCTCAATTTCAAGTGTAAATGATACTTTTCATGTCTCCGTAAATTCTGTTTATATGCCACCATATAGCATTGAAAAAGTCGAAAAAATTGATTCTTTTTTCAAAAATATACCGTATATACCTAAAAAATTTGACTATCAAATAGGTTATCCTAGCTTAGATACACTTCCTGAATATTTGATAGATGATATATATTATGAGGACCAAACCTTGAGACATTGGCAACAACGAAAAGCTGTTTTATGTAATACATTTGATGAAATACACCAAACATCATTTACTGATCCATATGTAAAGATCCATTCTAGACCTATTACTAAAAGGGCTTCGAATAAAGTTTCCCTAAATGGATGTTGTGTGGCTGGATTTAGAAGACTTTATGTTACTGTAGATGGGAACATATTACCTTGTGAAAGAGTCGGGTTTGCTCCTAGTTTGGGTAATATACATTCAGGAATAGATTTAGACTCACTATTCACTAATTATATCTTTAAGTTTTCGGATGCTTGGGCACCGTATTGTAATGATTGTTGGAGTGCAAAACTATGTAGCGCATGTTACGTTGATAGGGTTAGTGGAGATGGTATTAATCAGCCAGATATGGCTATCTGTGAGTATGAGAGACAAAGTAATCTTATTTATTTAGGTCAATATCATTATTTGTTGAGAGTTGCTCCAGAAAAATTGGAGAGCCTCAATGAAGATATTGTAATATAGTGCATGACACGAGTTTTTAATTTCAAGGAGATGAAATTATGTTAAAAGTAAGAAATCCATATCAAAGAGAAATTGTTGAATCTGAAGATATTGCTTTTAGAGCTCCATGTATGTGTAGTACAGTAAAACAAAATTATACTGCAACAAAACAATCAGGTCCTGGATGTCAATGCTCTTGTAACGGTAGTACAAATTACGTCTACAATAAAGATTCAGCTAGAAATTAACTGAGGAAAAATCTTTAAAAAAGTGCACAAATATATAGTGTGGTAGCTAAGTATTAGTGCATAATCAGTCGTAAAAGTATAATGTGTCATGCATAGTGAAAGGGATGTTGCGGGGGTGTTTCCGTAACATCCCTTTTTCATATTTTCAAACATAAGCTGAATTATACCATTTTTTCACAACACTATCAATTTTTTTTACTTACAAAGGACTTATGGTAGGCTATTGACTTAAGAAAAACAAAGATGTATAATATTTTATATTAGCAAATTAGCTAATAATGTAATAGGAGGTAATCATGAACAATCACGAACTGACTTTTGGGGATTTTATTTCTCAGAAGAGAAAGGATTTAAGAATCACCTTAAAAGATATGGCGGATAGGCTTAATATTTCCTCACCGTATCTAAGCGATGTAGAGAAAGGAAAAAGAGACTCTTTTGACTTAGACAGGTTGAACCAAATTGCTAAAATATTAAACTTAGATGAAGAAGAATCATCCATTATGATGGATTTAGCTGGTAAGCAAAGAAATACGGTGGCACCTGATTTGCCAGAGTATATTTTAAAGACTAAAGGCTTAAGCGTAGCTTTGAGAAAGGCTAGAGACTTAGATGTTAAAGAAGAAGAATGGATAAAATTCATTGAAGAAATTGAAAAAGAGAGGTAGGCATGTATCAATACAATTTTAGTAAATCGAGTACAGGGCTCCATTTATTACCTTAGATCAAATAGAAGTACTGACTGAAAATATTCTCAACAAATATTGTCCATCTGCAATCGAAAATTTTGAAGCGGTAGATATTGAGGGACTGGCAGAATTTGATTTAGGGTTTAATGTTGAATATGCCTACTTATCTCATAACGGTTGCTATGCAGGAATGATGGTCTTTAATGATGACCAAGTAATACGAACAATGAAAAGCCTAATGCAAAATATAAAAACTGGACAATGGGAACTAGAATATCTTACAGATAGAGCCAATACTATTCTAATAGATAAGCAATTGGATAATCCAAGAGATAAAGGATTTAGAAGATTTACCCTAGCTAATGAATGTGGCCATGGTGTAATTCATCCGTGTGTATTCTATAGAGATCCAAACCAACTAATTTTTTTTAATGAAGAAGAAAAGCCTGCGTCACTAGCTTGTAGAACTGGCGATGTTAATAAGAAGAAAAATAAACGTTGGGGATTCATGGATACAATAGAATGGCAGGCAAACACATTTGCTTCTTGTCTTTTGATGAATAAAAAAGCAATTATAAAGTATTTATACTATCTAGGTTATGATAAGCATATTAAGGATGAGACTTATCTATTTGATTTCATCATGAAAGTATCAGAGCAATTCCAAGTATCAAAAACAGCAGCATTAGTTCGATTAAAAGTATTAGGCTATGCACCTAATAACTTTGAATTAACAAAAGAACTATATAAATATAATTATTGGGATATTATTTACAGGTAGGTTCTATAAAACGCACAGTCAAAATAGTTTTGTAGATAGAATAAAAAGTCTAGAATAAAAATTTGTAAATAATTTTAAAAAAGCTATAAGTTTATCCGCTTATAGCTTTTTATCTCTCCACTTCCTTTCCATAATAATTTTCATAGTTTTTCCTATACTGAACAAGGTCGGAAAATTGTTCTTTATTCAAAGAATACTCTTGCATAAGGGTATTCTTTTTTTCTTGCAATTTATCGAGGTTTGATAGTATTTCTTTTGTATTTGGTAGTTTGTTATAGTTTTCTAAGATCTCTTTAGCGGCTATTTTATAGACGGAAAGTTCACTATAATACTCCTCTGCAAATTGCTTATCTTCAGGATTTTTCTTGTGGTATTTATAGATTTCACGATAGTTATTTATAGTATTAATATTTTCCATATCTTGGAATAAACTCTTCATCTCAGTTTCAATTTTCTTTATTTTATCTAACAAGTCTTGTCTATGATCAGCAGATTTTTTGATTAGCTCATCGAGTTGAGTAATTGAATTAATTCCTTGTTCTCTTAATTTAATTATCGAATCTGCCATTGTTTTGATATTATGTTTTCTTGCCCAAACTTCATAGCCTTTAGAGGATTGAGCCTTTTTATTAGCAGAGATATCAATAACATTTCCTACACGTTTTTTAATAGAATTAGCTTTATTTTTAATTGCTAAATCTATTCTTTCTTTGATACTTTCCTCAGCATAATCTTCTCCGATAGTCTTAGCTCTTGTAAATCTTTGCTTATCTTTATGACGAAAAGCAATATGTTTACCAAACTTAATTTCATAATCAAGAGATTTCATATTTTCTAAAAATTCTTCCCATGATTTAGACTTATTAATCATTCTGTCTATATCAAATTGTAGTTTAGATTTCCAAGAATTTCCTTTTTTGTTTTGGTCATATTCGTACCAAGATTTACCAGCAGTTTTATATTTTCTTTTGTAAGCTTCATAATATTCATCAATGACTAAGAGCTTATTTTCTCTACATAATTCGTCACTTTGAAATCTGATTTTATGATAAGATTTTTTATTAGATTGGTAGCATTTACCAGTCCTGTAATTAACGTTATTAAAGATTATATGGTTGTGGATATGCCCTCTATCTATATGAGTTGCAAGAACAAATTCATAATCTTCTTTTAAAATTTTCTTGCATAATTCCATTCCTATTTCGTGAGCTTTTACAGGATCAACCTCTCCTGGTAGAAAAGATTGGATTAAATGCCTAGCTAAAACTGTACCTTTAGTATCATTGTCTTCTCGTGTTTTCATAAATTGAATATGGGCAGTAGATGGATGACATTTAAATGAAGATACCAAGACTTTTTCATCAGTTTTTTCACTCTTAGTTATATAATCTATTGCCAAATTTAGAGTTGATTTTATAGGATGTATTTTTGTAATTGCCATACTAATCACCAGAACTTTCTTTTGATTTATTTAGAAGTAGAGAGTGGATCTGCCATATTTCTCTTGATAATTTTTCTATCTGCTTATTCATAGATTCAATTTCATTTTTGTAAATAACACCAGTTGTATTAGTAGCTTTTGCAATCTGGTTTATATTATTCGTAGCATTTGAAAGTAACCATTGTAGGTTTCTAAATGGTTCTAAATCTACTACATAAATTTCTTTTTCTAATACGCACTTTCTAAGAAAGTGAGACATAGTTTTGCAATTAGCAAGTTTCATTTTCTTTTCAAAAATTTCTTTTTCTTCTTTAGTTAGTTTAATTTCTATTCTTTCATTTCTAAATCTATTTGCCATTTTATTCTCCTTTATAAAATATATTTCGGGGTCTTAGGGTTCTCCCTAACAAGGTAAAAATTAAAAAAATGGAGCATTCCGTAAAGGTCTGCTCCATTAATTTTTTTCGTAAGTGTCCGTACACTTACTGTGCTTGCTATTAAAGTTATAAGCATTAAGCGTATATTAAGTTATTCTTCTAATTTTTTAGTATCATCTTCTAATTCCAAGAATTTATCAAAATCACTTTTGTAGAGTCTATCTTGTATAATTCTATATTTTTCAAACTCACTTTCTGCGTGCTTTTTTGCAAGAGCTGCAGATACTTTTCCTGAATCGTTTAGAATTTCTTTATCCCATAATTGCAAAAATCCATTTAATCTTTTTTCCCAATCTTCCATAGTCATAGGGATATGTCTTTCTGCTTGCAGTTCTGCCATGTCCAAATATGATGAAACAATTCTTTGCATTTGATTTAATTCTTCTTCGTTTAGATAATTTTTTGCAACGACTACATCATATTTATGAATTTTTGAATCTGGTGATCCTTCCCAAGTAGTAAGTCCCATATTTTTAGTTTTGTGATTGGCTCTATCTACAATTAATTCAGCTGCAGTTTTTCCATGAATTGCATAGTGCAATTTATTTTGAATAGCTGCAAAAAACCTTTTTGTTGCTTTTGCAGATGGATCATAGTCTAAAGATGTGGCATAAATATCTGTGATTTTTTGATAGAATCTTCTTTCAGATAATCGAATCTCACGAATTTTTACAAGTAATTTTTCAAAATAATCCTTGGTAAGTTTTGTGCCAGAATTTTTGAGTCTTTCATCATCCATTGCCCAACCTTTAATTGTAAAATCTTTTACAATTTGGTTTGCCCACTTTCTAAATTGGACGGCACGTTCGTTATTTACTTTAAAACCTACTGCAATAATTGCTTGTAGGTTATAGTGTTTTGTTTCCCTTGAAACATTTCTAGAACCTTCTTTTTGAACTATTAGGAAATTCCTAATAGTTGCTTCTTCTTGTAATTCACTATCGGCATAGATTTTTTTAAGATGTTCATTTATTGTGGCGACACTAACATCATAAAGTGTTGCCATCATCTTTTGTGTTAGCCAAATATTTTCATCTTCATATCTAATTTCAATAGCTTCTTGATCATCACCATTTGCTGCAATAAAAGTCAAGTATTCAGCAGCAGAGGACCTAATTTGAAGTTCTTTTTTTTTCTGATTTTCGTCTTTATTTTTATCCATTTCTTTACTCATAATTTCCTCCAAGTATAAATTTCATTCTACCTTTAAACACTGGAATACTAATTAAGAATACAATTACATAATGTATAAAGGAATTTATCATCATACTTTTTGTTATTGGTAATTGATGATAAGTTTGACCGATTATTTTAAAAGCACTTAGTGTGCTTGTAATAAAATCAAGTGCCAACCATAAGGCAACTGCTGATCCTATGAAAGCAATTATATAGTTTAAAAGTTTACTGATTTTTGGTAGCTTTTGATTTATTAAAACTAGCAATATTCCATAAATTATTACTACTGTAATTGAAAGGGGAATAGCCAATTTGTTATCTAGTTTATCTTTTATGGATATATAAAATCCTAAACCTACAACTATAAAATCAATCAAAAATGCTGAAATTTTTACAGAGTAGGTAGAGATGAGATAGTAGAAAACTATTCCAGAAAGGATTAATAAAAAATATCCTGTAATAAAAATTCCCATAGAGTCTCCTAATAATAATCATCATGTTCAGGGCGATAGTTTTTAAGAAAATCTCCCTGAGGTATATTAACATTAACTGGTTTATTAAACTTGCCCATTTTTGCTAACTCAGAAATTTTTAGATTTAGTAAATTTATATCTACGCCTAACTTTCCAGCAATTTCATAATCACAAACTTGATCATTAATATTATCGAAGACATCTTCATCACTTATTAATAAATGAGCTGCAAAAATATTAGCTTCAGTTTCAAATTTATTTGTAGGGTTTAATACTGTTTGGTCATGAAAAGCTCCACCTCTCATACAATAATATCTGTGTAGTTGATCGTGACCTAATTCATGTGCTAATATAGTCTTTCTATTAAAATTTGTGTTGCTACTGATAAAAATAAATCTGTTTCTTTGAATATAATGGTACATTCCTAAAAGTATTTCTGTTTTAGGTAGATATACCAAGTTAATATTCAAAGCTTCTATTAATTCGATAGGATCTCGTGTCTTATATTTTTTTATAAGTCGATTAACCTTATCATATATATAGCGATTCATGCTCATAAAATCACCTAATCTTTTTTCTTACGACCGTATTTCTTGTTTTCTCTTTTAGCCTCCCAATAAGCACGAGTAATAGCTTCAAAAGCAGCATCTTTATCTTCGTCAGAAATTTCTCCACCAGCAAATAAAGAGCTTAGACCTTCTGTTAATGCTCTAGCTTTTTCTAATTCCCTTTTGCCACCCATGTTATAAACTCTATTTAAAAACTCGTCACTTTCTTCTAGAAGATAATTGTAATCACAGTCCATAACTTCAGCTATTTTTTTGTAAACCTCGACATCTCTTGGGTATCTTTCTCCGTCTTCATAATGTACAAGAGTTCTTGTACTTATTCCTATCATTTTTGCAAAATCTGCTTGACTTAACTTTTCTTTTTCACGAAATTCCTTTAATCTATCCGCAAAAGCCATAACTTTAACCTCCTGTACTAATGTGCATTTATAACTTTTAATACGAACAATAGTGCTTGAATTATTTTTCAATTTGAGATATAATACAAACTGAACTTATATTCATATTATAGCACAAACATTCAAGTTTGTAAATAAGTTGTATTGGGGTGATTAGATTGAGAATAAGTAAAACTTTAAAGAATATAATGAACATGTATGCAGATAGCAACTTGAAATTTGAAGAGATCAGTTCAGCTGCAAAACTTATTTTAAGTTTATATAGACAAGTTACCTGGGCAGTAGATAGCAGGGCAAATTTTATGATGTTTGAGAGTAAAGAAAACTATGGATCAACTTCAGAATCTGCTTACTTGTATCTTTCTACATTTGCTCCAGAAAAAGTTGAAGAAAAGTTTAATAATAGAGTTTCCAATGTAATGGATAGTAAGCTTATGCTTTTAATAATTTATGATGCCTGTGTTAGGTTAAAAGTTTATCCAGAGTATGGAGAAATCTATCATAAGATTATTTATAATTACTACATTGCTGAAAAAAAGATTACTGATGAAGCTTGTATGAGAAGTGTATCTTTAGAGAGAACTGTTTATTATCAAAGAAAAAAGGAAGCAATTGCATTGGTTGGTGTAATAATTTGGGGATATACTTTACCGACTGCTATTAGCCAACTTGAAGACGGTCGTAGCATTGAAGAAATAATGAACATCTAAGAAATTAATTTATGACGAACTTATTGCGTACTATTTCCGAATGAAAAAAGTACCATATACGAATTTTATGTGTACTTAAGTGCATATATAATATCCATGATAGGTGATTTGCACCTAAATTTAATATTGGCATTTATTGACTGAAAGAATTTATTTTCTTTCGGTCTTTTTTTATGCCCAGGAGAATATATGCAAAGAATTAGAAGCCCTCCTTGTGTGAATTTTATTTTCAAACAAAAGAAATTCATGTCAACAAGGAGGAAAAATTAATGGACAAAGAATACTATTTATTTGTAGAAGGAAAGAAAGTAGTTGTTAGCAAGGAAGTATATCTTGCTTATCATAGTGAATTGAATAAAGGGAAATATCAAATGAGAAGAGACAGGTTAAATAACTGTTTCTTTTTTTGTTCCTATGATCATGATGGTAATTTTGAAGAAAATTTAGAAGATCTGGAATTTGATGTTGAAAAAATTATCGAAACAAAGGAAATGATTGAAGAAGTAAGAAGAGCTATTTCTAAACTCAACCCTGTTGAAAGAGACCTAATAGAAAGCCTCTTTTATAAAGAAGAAACAATTAGAGAAGTAGCTGCTAAACTCAATATATCTCATCCAGCCGTTATTAAAAGGCGTAATAAAGTCTTAGAAAAACTAAAGGAAATGTTAGAAGATTTTTAGATGAAAGTTACCAAGAGGGTCTAATTTTCACTGTTACTTATGCAGTGGGAGTTGGACCTTTTTATTTATCCAAATTTATTTTTGAAAATTGGTTACCAAGAAAGACTTCTTTTCACTGTTAAGTATAAGAGGGTAATTTTAAACAATTTTGTTTCATCAAGATAAGTATTTTCTGATGGTCAAATTTTAAAAAAGATTAATAACTCTCGATAAATTTTGAACCTTAACAATTGAATAGACCAAGACAAGACATTAATCATTTTTGGAGCGTGATAACCTATCCGCCAAGATCTTTCTGCTGAATAATTCGGCAAAACAAGTACTGCTAAGCTAAAAGCAAGGGAAGAAGAAAGGGAGCGATAAGTAAGAGTTTGAATATAGGGAGGGATACCCTATTCGCTATGAAGAAAATGAGGATAATGATACTTCTAAGGTTGAAGCCGGCTCATCCTGAACAGAGGCGGAGGTGAGATTCCTATGTTGCTAATCCAAGGCACTTGTCAATGTCAAAAAACTTTAATTTTATATTGTGAGGTAAAACCTATGAATACAAAAGAAAAGAAGAAATATAAACCTAAAGAGCAAATATCAAAAGAAGATTATTCTAAAAAAATTACTTACACTCAAAGTGATAAAGAATCCCTCGACTTACTAGATATTGTTGAGCTTTATTTATGTAGAGCTTGTATAAGACTATAAGCTGGGGTGCTGACTTAAAAACTTGGGTGCGGTAAAATATAAGTGGTAGAAGAACTCCTTAATGACTATTTGCCCAAATACAAATTAAGGAGGTTTTGTGATGGAAAAATTTGCTTGTATGTATCTTCGTTTATCAAGAGAGGATGGAGATAGCACAGAAAGTAACTCTATTTCAAATCAAAGACAGATTATCAAGTCATATGCAAGGGACAATGATTTTAAAGTTGTTGCTGAATATGTAGACGATGGCTTTTCAGGATCTAATTTTGACAGACCAAAATTTAAGAAGATGATTCAAGAGCTTGAAGAGAAAAAGTTTAAAACAATTATTGTGAAGGACTTATCCCGTTTTGGGAGAGATTATATCGAGTCAGGTAAATATCTACAAAAGATATTCCCAGAAAAAGGTATAAGATTTATATCCGTAAACGATAACTATGACAGTGAAAATGCAGATGTAAGTGATACACACTTAATTCTTCCGATAAGAAACTTTATTAATGATTCTTATTGTAGGGATATTTCTATGAAGGTTAAATCTTCAAAAGAAATTAAAAGAAAGAATGGTGAATTTATTGGTGCATTTGCTCCTTTTGGTTATAAGAAGGATAGCAAAAACAAACATAAGTTAGTCGTTGATACAGAAGTTTCGCACATAATTGAAAGAATCTTCAATATGAAGATAGACGGTTATTCGTCTAAGGCTATTGCAGATTTTTTAAATAGCATAGGTTGTGTAACACCATCTAAGCATAAAGAAAATTCTGGCGATAATCATACCACTGGTTTTATTGTTAAAGACTCTAAATGGGACGCAAAAATGGTCAATAGGATTATTACAAACAAGGTCTATATAGGAGTGCTTGAACAAGGGAAAACTAGAAAACTAAATTACAAATCTAAGAGAGAAGTAGAAGTAAATGAAGAAGATTGGATTGTAATAAACGACTCTCATAAGCCCATTATTTCAAAAAGCATTTATGCTTTGGCTAATAAGATGATGCTCCGAGATGTAAAACAATCGGCAGATATACCACATATTTTATCAGGAATGCTTTATTGCAAAGACTGTGGATCTTCAATGGTTAGAAGAAAGGTTAAGTCCAAGAATGGATATAATATTTTTTATATTTGTTCTCACTATAATAACAAAGGAGATTGCACAAGACATAGCATAAAAGAAGATTATCTACTTGATATGACTCTTTTTGCACTTAAAGATTATTTAAAAAAATACAATGAATTACTAAGTCAAGTTAATAAGTTAGATGTATCAAAAGTAACATTTAACATTGATTTTGAAAGTTTAAACTCAGAAAAAAGAAAGTATGAAAGACTTAGACAATCTTTATATATGGACTTAGAAGACGAACTTATAACTTCTGAAGAGTTTGAAAGGTTCAGAAAAAATTATCTTATTAAGATCAGGGAAATAGAGAAACAAATTGCTACAAAGAAAAATATACTTGCCAACTTGCAAGAAAAGATGAAAAAAAAGGACAGTTTGGTTTCCGAAATTGTTCCCACTGATTTAAGCAGTCTAAATAGACTAACAATTATATCTTTTATAGATTGTAAGGTAATAATACATATGTGACATAAAAACAAAAAATAGAAAGCCATCTGGTACAATGAATTTCACTACAAACCATAGTAATCAGAGAAAGGCTTTCTATGAAAATAAGTATAACAGAGGAAATTAAATATCGCCAGAGGGTAGTTGAATATGCCATAAAGCATAATAACAATGCAGATGCAGCACGAAGATATGATACAAGTAGGCAACAAGTACAAAGGTGGCGAAAGAAATATGATGGTACAATACTATCATTAGCAAATAAATCAAGACGTCCCCATAGTCATCCGAATCAACATACCGAAGATGAGATAGAAATTATCAGAGAAAAATATCGTTATCATAAACATGAGGGATTAGGACAAGTCTATAGAAAATGCAGAGATGCTGGATATAAGCGTAGTTATGAGTCAATGTGCAAACAGATAAAGAAACTAAAAGAATACGAAAAACCAAGAAATGTCAGTTATCCTAAAAGTAAATATAAACCGTTAGAAGGAAGATATCCAGGAGAGTTTGTAGAGATAGATGTAAAATACGTGCCGCTTGAATGTATAGGATTTAAGAGTAATTATCAGAGATACTATCAGATAACAGCCATAGACCTATATAGCAGGAAAAGAGTATTAAAGATAGTAAACGAAAATAGCACGTATGAAACATCAAATATGTTAAAAACCCTAGAAGAAGAATTTGGATTTAAGATAAAAACAGTGCAAACAGATAACGGTCGTGAATTTTGCAATGATAGAGGAAGGAAAGAATCTTTATTTGAAAAGAGTCTAAGACAATTAGGAATAAAGTACATAAGGACAAGACCATATTCACCTTGGCAAAATGGAGTAGTTGAAAGAAGCCATAAAATAGACAATGAACTCTTTTACAGTAGAAGAAGATTTAAAAGTGAAAAGGAAATGTATAAATCATTTCAACGATATAGTGTAAGGACAAATAATATAGCAAGAAGAGTACTGGGATTTAAGACACCAAATGAAATGGTAGAGGACTATATGGCAAGAGTAGCATAGATTTAAAATCAGATGGCTTTGTCACATATGTTTGACAACACTAGAACTAACAATTATATCTTTTATAGATAGAATTGAAATCGGAGAAAATAATGAGATTAATTTTGTCTTTAATAATTTGGAAACAGTTAACTTACTGAAGACCCTTATAAAAGAAGAAAGTGAAAGTAAGTCCGAAGTAAAGAAAAATTTGATTTCAATAAAAAAGGTCTTTGGAAATGCTCTTGAAAATAAGACTCCAATGCAATTAGCTGGAGGTGTTTTATAATGGCAAGAACTTCCAAAAGATATATTGAAAAGAAAAGCGAAAAGATAGAAAGAAAAGTCTTTAAGGCCGGAATTTATACAAGATTATCTAACGAAAGAACAGAAGAGTGGAGAGAAAAATCATACTCAATAGAAACTCAAATACTGTCTTGTAAAGAATATGCATTAAAAGAAAATATAGATGTTTTAGAAGTTTACACCGACTATGAATATAGTGGGACAAACTTTGAAAGACCATCATTTCAGAATATGATGCAAGATATTAGGGATAGAAGAATCAATTGTATTATTATCAGAGATTTATCAAGACTTGGAAGAGAATATCTCGAAATGGGAAGATTGATTGATAAAGTTTTTCCTTTTTTAGGTGTTAGATTTATTTCTGTTAATGATAAATTAGACACAGTCAAAGAAACAGATTCAAAGAAATCTTTTGAGGTTACTCTTAAAAATATTATCAACGATATGTATGCTAAGGATATTTCAGTTAAGATAAAGACCTCAAAACACAATAGGGCAAGAAACGGATACTTTATTGGTTCTGTTCCACCTTATGGTTACAAGATTAAAAAATCTAAAGAAGGTCAAAAACTTGTAATTGATGAAAATGTTAGATTTATAGTGGAAGAGATGTTTGATTTAACTCTTCAAGGCAAAAGCCAATATGAAGTAGCAAAGCATTTTAATGAAAAAGGGTATGCTCCTGGAATGATTTACTATAAAACTGGGAGAGTTTACAGAGAAAATGATGATCCTGAATGGAATAAAGGGACAATTTCTAAAATGCTTACAAACCCAGCTTATACAGGGACTTTAGTACAAGGAGTTAAGCAACAAAATCTTGCAAAAGGAATTAAGCAACATTTTGTAGATGAAAGTCAGTATATAATTTGTGAGAATGCACATGAAGCAATCATTTCTAATGAAGTTCACGAAAGAATCTTACGAGAAAGACAAGAAAGAAAGAAAAATCATGTTTTCAGTTCGCCAATGCACAATTTTGAAAATAGGGACAATGAAAACAGATTTAAAGGTCTTGTAATCAATAATAATACTGGCAAAGAACTTAATAGAAGAACTCGTATCTATGGTAAAAATAGAGATAGACTTTACTATTCATTTCAGAATGAGAGATTTAGTGGAAGTATAAAACCCGAAAAATCAGTATTCATTATGGAAAGAGATTTGGATCAGGCTATTAGTGATAAGATTTCTGAGTTTATTATGAAGACAACTAGCAAGACAAAATTTGTTAACCGAATTAAAGCTAGATTTAATAACGCAATAGATACTTTTAAGAAAGACATTGAAAATCTTAAAAGAAAAAATCTAAATGAAGAAAATATCATTCAAAGAGCCTATGAAGAATATAGTCTAGGCAAGATTGTTAGAGATGAGTATCTATTAAAAAGAGAGATTGCTCAAAGTCATATGGCTACATTTGATAACGAGATTTCAGCAATTGAAGTTAATATATCAAAACTTAAAAAAGAAAGATTAAAATCAACAAAATGGATAAATGATTTATATGCTTCAAGAAATTTGAATAAGCTACCTGGAGATTTAATCCATAGCTTAATTGAAAAAATAATAGTTTATGATAAACACGAATTTGAAATAGTCTTTAAATTCAATATAGATAATTTGGTAGGAGGAACATGCGATGAGTAAGATTGCTCTTTATATCAGATTATCAGTTGAAGATATGATAAAGACTGATGAGAGTGAAAGTATCATAAACCAAAGAGCATATCTAAACGATTATCTCGACAAGAATGAAGAATTTAAGAACTTCACAAGAGAAGAATATGTCGATGACGGATATTCTGGAACAAATGAAAATAGACCAGCCTTTCAAAGAATGCTCGAAGATGTAAAGAAAAATAATATACAAACGATAATTGTAAAAGACTTGTCCAGATTTATGAGAGATTATATAACGCTTGGAGATTATCTTGAAAATATATTTCCATTCCTAGGAGTAAGATTCATTGCCATAAATGATGGCTATGATAGTGACAAAGAAAAAGGAAATGGAACAGATTTAGATATTCAATTCAAGGGACTATTATATGATTTCTACACAAAAGATATTTCTGAAAAAGTAAAGTCATCTATGACCACACTTAAAAAACAAGGAAAGTTTTTAGCTTGGAGTCCACCATTGGGATATATGAAAGATCCTAACGATAGACACAAAATTATAGTTGATGAAGAAACAGCTTGGATAGTAAAGAAGATTTTCAAACTTGCACTTGATGGTATATCTTCAAGAAATATAGCTAAGATATTGAATGAAGAAAAAATACCAACACCATCAAAAAGAAAGAGCGAATTAACCAATCTTGACTTTGAATATTCAATAATTAGAACTGTGAAAAAACCTAGACCAACTTGGACTAATGGTAATGTAATAGATGTATTAGCAAATGAAAATTATACTGGAACTTACACTTTCAATATGCAAGATAAGTCAGTATTAAATCCATCTTCTTTTAAATTCAAACCAAAAGAGGAATGGGGAAGAGTTGAGAATAACCATGAAGCTATTATATCTAAAGAAGACTTTGAAAAAGTTCAGAAGATTAAAGAGAAGAGCCTATTTATGAAAGGTAAAAATACCGATTATGAATGGAGAAAGAAATCTCCACTACAAGGTTTTGCAAAATGTCCAACTTGCAATCACATTTTAGAGTGTGTTCAATCAAAAAGAAAACGTCAAGATGGAAGCATAAGAGTTCACACATATTTTACTTGTAGGATATGTAATTGTAATAATGTAAAACATAAGAACTCAAGGGCAGGAAGCCTTGAAGAGCAAGTATTTGAAGCAATAAAAGAAAAATATGGTCTAGAAGCTCCAAACAAGGATGAAAAAGTAAAAGTTAAACCTATGGAAAAATCTATCGAAGATTTTGAAGCCAAAAAAATGCAAAGTTTTGAGAAGTATAAATTAGGCAAGATGAATAGACAAAAATTCATTGACCTTAAAAATTCGATAGATGAAGAAATACAAGCAATAAAAGAAAAAATACAAAAAGCAAAAGAAGAAAAAGAAGTAATAGACAACACTAAACTTACCAGAGAATTGATGGAAAAATATATAGACTCAGTATTCTGTGAAGGAAACGAAGTGTTGGACATAATATGGAAGTAGCAAAGGGAGTGAACAATCACTCTCTTTTAAATTACATAACTATAAACCCTTTTTTATCATAAGCTTGACATGAGAGGGTACTGCAGGTTTCCTCGTTGGTGCTGCGAATTATCTAAGAGATAAGCATAAAGATTTATTTTATGATTCAGAAAAAGCTAAGCACTATCATAACTCCATGTTTACTGGTTATGATATGGACACGACCATGCTTCGTATTGGTGCCATGAACATGATGCTCCACCAAGTTGAGAATCCGCAAATATCTTATCAGGACTCTTTGTCAGAGGATAACCCTGATAGGGAGAAATTCTCATTGATTATTGCCAATCCACCATTTACTGGTTCTCTCGATTACGATATTGTTGCTAGCGATATTCTCGCAAGTATTAAGACCAAGAAAACTGAATTATTATTTGTTGACTTGATTATTAAAATGCTAAAAATTGGTGGTAGGGCTGCAATTATTGTGCCTGATGGTGTGTTGTTCGGTTCTTCTAGAGCTCATAAATCCTTACGTCAGGCTATTGTAGAAGAGAATAGATTAGAAGCTGTAATTTCTATGCCTAGTGGTGTGTTTAAACCGTATGCAGGGGTTTCTACAGCAGTGTTAATTTTCACCAAGACTGGTATAGGTGGTACGGATAAAGTCTGGTTCTACGATATGGAAAATGATGGTTACTCTCTAAACGATAACCGTAATCCAATTGATGTTAATGATATTCCAGATATAATTGAGCGTTTCTGTAATTTAGAAAAAGAAACTGATAGATCTCGTACAGAGAAGTCTTTCATGGTGCCTAAAGCTGAAATTGTTGAGAAAGATTATGACCTCAGCATTAATAAGTACAAAGAAATTGTTTATGAAGCGATTGAGTATGAAGCTCCAGAAGTGATTATTGCTAAACTCCAAGAAATGGAAGATGAAATCCAGAAAGGTCTAGAAGAGTTGAAAGGCTTGCTAGGTGAGTAGTATGGAGTGGGTTAAGTTAGGGGATGTGGTTGAATTTGTACTTAGTGGAGAATGGGGAAAAGAAGTAACTGATTTAACTAAAACTGCGTCTCCAGTTATAAGAACTACAAATTTTAATAATGATGGAACAATTGATTACAAAGATATTGTCTATAGAGATATTGATTTAGAAAAAAAACAAGATAAATTAATTAAAAAAGGTGATATTTTAATTGAAAAGTCTGGTGGAAGTCCAAATCAACCAGTTGGCAGAGTTGTATATTTTGAAGCTGAAGATAGCAAATTCTTCAATAATAATTTCACTTCTATCTTACGTTTAAATAGTGATTATCATTCAAAATATATTTTCTATCTTTTTAGATATTTGTACAAAATAGGTGTTGTAAATAAATTTCAAAATAAAACAACTGGGATAATAAATCTTAAGTTAAAAGACTATTTACAGCAAACAAATATTTTAATATATAAAGACAAAGAAGAGCAGAAAGTATGTTCTGAATCATTAGATTTGATATTTGACATTATCACCACCCGAAAAGCTCAAATTGCTGCTTTAGATGAACTAGTTCAAAGTGTATTTTATGACATGTTTGGAGAGAATAATAAATATAGAAAGAATTTTCCTCTTACTCCTTTGAATAAGATTGGAATAGTAAGATCAAGTAGAAGGGTATTTAAAGCAGATTATGTTGAAGATGGTGTACCTTTTTATAGAGGAAAAGAAATTACTGAACTATCAAAAAATAAAAATATAGAAATAGAACTTTTTATATCCAAAGATAAATATAAAGAATTGCGTGAAATATCAGGAGTACCAAGTGTGGGTGATTTAATGATTACTTCAGTAGGGACTATTGGCAATATTTGGATAGTAAATAATAAGGAATCTTTTTATTTTAAGGATGGTAATATTCTTTGGTTTTTACCAGATAAAAATATATGTAATAGTGAATATTTAAAATTTTCAATTGAATTAGCAATAAAGTCAAAGCTTAAATCTTTAACTAGCGGAACTTCATATAAAGCTTTAACTATAAGCAATCTAGAAAATTTGGAAATCCCAATTCCACCACTAGAACTCCAAGAACAATTTGCAGCTAAGGTCGAAGAAATTGAAGCTCAAAAGGCAAAACTTCAAACTTCACTAGAAGAGATGGAAATACTCTTTGATGCTTTAATGCAAGAGGCATTTAATGGGAATTTAGGATAAAATAAAGGATAAGAAAAACTAACCACAGAAAACCTAAGGAAAACAAACAACAAAAAGTTCACATATAAACAAACACACAGAAAGGAGGTCCACAGCAGACAATGTCAAACTTCAAGTTCTTACTAAAAGAGACAGACTACCAAGAGTTCTCTAGAGCCTGCGTAGATGCTGAACAAGCCATGCTATCTAGTACAGTCAGCACCTGCATTATGAGCCGGAGAGCTTTAGAATTAGCTGTCAAATGGATGTATAAATACGATATGGATTTACATTTACCATATGACGATAGACTCTCAGCTTTAATAAACGACTACACCTTTGTCGATATAGTTGGTAAAGATGTTTTGCATACAATTCGCTTTATCGTAAAAGCAGGAAACAATGCTGCTCATAACGCTGGTAAAATCAACCAGAGTACTGCCATGACCTCCTTGAGAAACCTTTTTGAATTTATCCAATGGATAGATTATAGCTATGGGGATAATTATCAGGAGAGGACTTTTGACGAGAACAAAGTCCCAACCGCCAAGAAACTTCTTGAGAGACTAAATTCTTTAGAGAAAGAAAAGCTAGTAGCAGAAGCTAAAGTAGATAATACTAAATCTCTTGCTGAAGTTCGTGAAGAAGCAGATGACACTGTCCAAGAAGAGCTGACAGAGAAACGTCAACAAGCAGAAACTATCCACCATGCTCCATTCAAGCTAGACCCAATTACAGAAGAAATAACCAGAAAAGAATTTATCAACGTGGATTTAGCTTTGGCAGGCTGGAAGCTTGGACAAAATGTCGAGGAAGAGCTAGAACTTAAAGGCATGCCTAATCATGCAGAGAAAGGTTTCGCAGATTATGTCTTGTATGGAAAAGACGGTCTACCTCTGGCAGTAGTAGAAGCTAAACGCACCCAAAAAGATCCAAACGTCGGAGCGCACCAAGCAGAACTTTATGCAGAACTAATTGAGAAACAATTTGGTAGAAGACCTTTTATATTTATTACTAATGGTTTTAGCATGTGGTTCACTGATGATGTCAGTAGAAGAAAGGTATCAGGCTTCTATACCCAAGATGATTTACAACGCTTAATCGATAGGCGTAAGATCAAGAGTCCATTAAGCAGAGTTAGAATTAATACAGAAATTGCAAGTCGACCATATCAGCGACTGGCGATTAATTCAGCTTTGGAATCTTTTTCACAGAATAAGCGAGATGCCCTATTGGTTATGGCAACAGGTACCGGTAAGACTAGAACTGCTATATCAATAGTAGATGTATTGACTAGAGCAAACTGGGCGAAGAATATACTTTTCCTAGCAGATAGGACTGCGCTAGTTAAGCAAGCAATGCGAAACTTCAATAAGCTTTTGCCAGAACTAACAGTAGCAAATCTCACTGAGAGTAATAGAGCCGATAATGATCCAAAAACTGCGAGAATGATTTTCTCCACTTATCCAACCATGATGAACGCTATAGACAATATGAGAAACGATGAGGAAGATAGAATTTTCTCTGTCGGACATTTCGATTTAATTGTTATAGATGAAGCACATAGAAGTATCTACAAGAAGTATCAGGCGATTTTTGATTACTTCGATTCCATGATACTAGGACTCACTGCTACACCTAGAGAAGATATAGATAGGAATACCTACGAGATCTTCAACCTAGAGAATGGGGTACCTACATTTGCCTATGATTTAGAAGAGGCTGTTAATGAAGGTTACTTGGTAGATTATAGGACGGTAGAAGCAGAGCTTAAATTCCCGGTTGATGGTATTAAATATGATGACTTGAGTCCAGAAGAGCAGGAGTTGTTCGAAGATACTTTCGCCGATGAGGTGGGTTCTGAGATTGCAGGTTCTGCCATTAATAACTGGGTATTTAATATAGATACTATAGACAAAGTCATTTTGCATTTCATGGAGCATGGATTGAGAACCTCAAGTGGTAATGACATAGGCAAGACTATAGTTTTTGCCCAGAATCAGAGACATGCAGACTTAATTAAGGAACGCTTCGATTTGCTTTATCCTGAGAAAGGTCCTAATTACGCAGCTGTTATAACATATAACGTTAATTATGCCCAGGATTTAATCGATAGATTCTCGGTAAAAGACAAGCTCCCTCAGATAGCAATTTCTGTAAATATGCTAGATACCGGTATTGATGTACCAGAAGTACAAAATTTAGTTTTCTTTAAGAAAGTTCGCTCCAAGACCATGTTCTGGCAAATGGTAGGTAGAGGTACTAGACTGTGTAAGGATTTACTAGGACCAGGACAAGACAAAGAATACTTCTTGATATTTGACTATGCATCTAACTTCGAATACTTCAGAGTAGCGACCAAGGATGACAATACCAAGATAGGTAGATCTTTGACCGAGAGATTATTCCTTGTAAAAGTAGATTTAATCAAAGAGTTAAGTGCATTAGTCTATCAAGATGAAAAAGAATATGTAGAGTTAAGAGAGAAATTATTAGGAGAAGTACTTGGTGAAATTATCAAACTAGATGAAGAGAACTTCCGTGTACGTCAACACTTACAATATGTAGTTAAGTATAAAGAGAAATTGAATTGGCAAAGCATTGGTCTATTAGATACAGCAGAGTTAGAAGAACATATTGCACCGTTGATACATGCGAGCTCTGATGCGGAGGTAGTACAGAGATTCGATCTATTAATGGAACTTATAGAAGTTGGGGTTTTGTTAGACCGTGTGCCAACAAGAGCAGTTAATACAGTTATAACAATTGCACGTGCTTTATCCAGCCTAGGAAATATACCACAGGTACAAGCAAAAGCAGAGACCATTAAAGAGTTGTTGGACGAAAGTTTCTGGGAAAATGCATCTGTAATAAAATTAGAGAAGATACGTGAAGAGATTAGAGACTTGGTGCAGCTTATCCCATTTACTCAACCTAAATGGTATGAAATAAATTTAGAAGATGAGTTCTTGAAGATTAGTGAAGATGAAACGCCAATGTATCAAACGCTTAATCTTGGTAATTATAGAGATAAGGTAGAAGCATATATTAGAGAGCAGAGTACCAATCCTGTAATTCAGAAAATTTATAATAATGAGAGTATAAGTTCAGCTGATCTAAGCGAAATAGAAAATGTATTATTCCATGATTTGGGTACTGCGGAGGATTATAAGTCCTACTATGGAGAGAAGCCTATAGCTCAATTAATCCGTGAGATTACAGGTCTGGACAAAGAAGCTGTGCAAAAAGCCTTTGCTGAATTCTTAGATACTTACGATTTGAATAGAGATCAAACAGAGTTCATGCGTGTACTTATGCAATATTTCGAGAATAATGGCTATCTCGAAGTAAAACAATTCCAAGAGGAGCCATTCAAGAGCATTGGTAGTATTTCTGTGGTGTTCCAACAAAATATTCAACAAATAAAAGAATTAGTTGAGATTGTGAATAAAATTAATTCTAGTTTACAGGTGGCTTAGGTTAGTTTTTCTTGATAGTTAAAGGGTTTCCCTAATTTATTCTTCCCTGAAGAAATAGAATTTATGATATAATTTGTTTTTCGTTAATGAATAATTTATTTAATTGATTTTGTATTGAATTAATATTGATTGAATATGAAATTGGTAGAGGAAAAGGGAGAATTTTTGGTATGAGTAAGATTAAAAAGTACAGTTTGATTTCTGTCATATCTGTTGTCTTGGGTTTATTGCTAGTTTTTGGCAGTACTACTCTTAATGCAGAGGCTCAAGGTACAGCAGAAGCTTTTGGTGAAATTTATCTAGATGGCAAAGCAGGAAATGATGATAATGATGGTAAAAGTACAGCCACTGCGGTCAAGACTTTTGCTAAAGCTAAAGAGTTGGCAAGCGATGATTTAAATATAAAAAATATCTATATTTCTGGGACTGTTGATTTAGAAGGTGATATATCTCTAAAAGGAACTAATGCTAAGGTTTATAGAGCAAGTGATTATAATAATTATCTTTTTAGAGTTAAGAAAGAAAGTAGTTCTACATTAACTAATATCACAATAAATGGTAATAGTGAAAATGCAACAGACAGTAAAGAATCTCTTATAGAGGTAATAGGAACATTAAATATAGGTGAAAATACAATTTTAGAAAATAATAAAATTGCTACTGGTGAGAATGTTGACAGATCTACCAAGGGTGGAGCTGTTTTTGTAAATTCTGGTACTTTGAATATGAGTTCAGGTATCATAAAAAACAATAATGCTACATTTGGTGGTGGTGTATCTGTCCAAAAAAGAGGCACATTTAACTTTACAGGTGGTGTGATTGAGAATAATGAAGCTCTATCTGGGTTAGTAACAAAAAGCTCAACAAACTATGCTGCTTCCGGTGGTGGAATATGTGTCGATAATGTAGGGGTTCTTAATATTTCAGGCAATGCTGTAGTGCAAAATAATTATTCTCAAGAAACTGGTGGTGGAATTGCCATAGGTTCTCAAGGTGCTACTACAGATGGAAATAATACACTAAACATGGATGGTGGAACTATAGACTCTAATGAATCTGGTGCTTGTGGTGGTGGAATATTCATACAAGCAGGATATTCTAGCTATAGGAATAAAGCATATATAAATTCTGGTCGAATTACTAATAACACTATGCAAGGCACTGGTAAAATGAATCATGCTTTTGGTGGTGGAGGTATTTATGTTAATGGGTTTGGACCTGGATTTAATTTTTATAATGGAGAACTATATTTAAGAAATGCTATAGTTACAGATAACTATTCTGATTTTGATGGAGCAGGGTATGCATCTTGTCCTGTATCTTTGACAAAAGTTTATGTAACTAATGGAGTTGCTCTATATGGCAATAATGCAAGTGAATTAGGAAATGAAGTTTATATATATAGTAATACAAATCCTAAAGAATACGGTGGTCATGCAGGTAATCCTGAATATGAAATAGCAGATAGAATGCTTGGTGGAAATCCATATAGATGGCAAAATGAAGATAACTCATTTCTTAAACTAGAAGATCATAAAGGAACATTAACAGAACATGATCAGAAGTTGGCTTTACACACAGCAGAACAAGCAAATGATCTAGCAAAAAAACTAGGCAAAGTAATTATCTCTGGAAATAAATCAGCAACCAGAGGTGGTGGTATTGGATCTAACGGTACTGTAACATTTGGTGTAGAAAATGACTTAACTGAAATAGCAGTAAGTAAAGTCTGGGATGATAATAACAATAAAGATAAAACTAGACCAGAATCTATCGAAGTTCAGTTGATAGCTAAACTAAAAGGTTCAAATGAAGAATTTGTTGTAGAAACAAGAACAATAGATGCAAAAGCAGAATGGAAAACTGTATTTAAAAATCTTCCAAAAGAAAATAATGGAGTAGAACTAGAGTACTCTGTAAAAGAAAAAGACATCACAGGATACGATAGTAAAATTAGTGGAAATGCAGAAGATGGATTTACCATTGAAAATAAACCTACTCCAACTACTACAACAACCACTACTGAAGCAACAACTTCAACATCTACAACAGAGGTAACAACCTCAACTACAACCACAGAACCTACTACAAGCTCTACAACTGGCACAACTGCTCCGACAACAAGTGGTACAAAACCTGTAAGCAGTCCTACAACTACTCCAAAAGTACCACCAACCACAGGTGAGAGAGTAGAGATATCAATGGGAGTATCATTACTCTTATTAGCAGTAGCAGGAGCGATGTTAGCAGTTAGAAAAAGACGTGAAGATTAATTAACTTAAGTGCAAATCTTCAAATGAACTTTGTTTATTTTAGAAACAATAGAAGTTAAAAATACTCTTGGACTTTATAAAAGTTCCAAGAGTATTTTATTATGCGATTCAATTATTGTGGAGCTAAGAATTTATCAGTAGTAATTTTCACTTTAATCAGCTCAGAATCTACAAGAGTATATTCAATATTAATATCTTTATTTTCTGTAGAATTAAATCTAATAATAGTTTCATTATTATTACTACTAATTCGAGCAACATCGCTATATTCATTAGCGTGGGCTTGGATAATGTCATCTTCTTTTGATTTGAACCTAACACCATTACTTAATTCCATATCTGAGAAAACTCCTTTGTTAGTAATTGTAATAGAGTAAACAGGTGCTGAGTCTACAGATCTAGCTTTTTCTTCAAGATTAATGATGTCAACAATAACGATGTCGTCACTAGCTTCACTGTTTACGAAAGGTACACCTACAGCGTAACTATATTGCTCTAGTTCACCAGCTTTTGTACTCTCGTAACCTAGGTCAATTAGACCTTTTGTGAAAAAAGGTAGTTTAAAATTTTTTGCCCCAAGTTTAATACCTGTAAAATCATACTTGTTTTGAGAGCTTAAACTATCTTTTGGTTTTTCAGTATTTTTATTATCTTCATTATTTGATAAATTACTGTTTGAACTACTTTTGCTTGCTTTACTATCTTCAGAATTTACTGAGTTGTTTGATAGTTTTTGGGAATTTTCAGATTCATTAGACTTTTCAGATGAGTCTTTAGTATTGTTTCTCTCTGTTAGACCAGGTTTATCTGATTTAGAAGCAGTTGTTTTCGTGGATTTATCTGTAGCATCCTTAGAGCTCTTATTAGGTACTGTTAATTTATGGGTGTTTTCGTCCTCCATAGAATCAGAAGTACTCATTTCATTAGCTCCTTCTGAAGTACCATCGATCTCAGCTCCAGTTCTTGTATTGCATGCAGAAATCATTAAGCTGGCGGATAATATTAATACCAATGCTATTTTTTGTTTGAATTTTTTCATATTTAGTCCTTTAACATTTAATTGTAACTTCAGTATAATATAAAAATACGAATTGTTTTATCAATGAATGTAAACAAATGCATATTATCCTGGAGGTAGCAACTTGCAAAATACTAAAAGATATAGAGATCTAACGGTTATGGATTTGGGGGAGAAGAGCTTAGTTTTTTCCTGTGATACTTCCTCGAGCAGTGGTGAAAAGCCTTCAGATTATCTAAATGTATCACCAGAACTTACAGCAAGGTACTGTCTTAGAGTTGCTCTATTGGAATTATTAGCAGTCAATACGAACCCTACTATGACATTCAATTTAATCGGAAATGAGATTAATCCTACAGGTCAGGCGATGTTAGAGGGTATACAATCAGAACTTGATTTAGCTGGGTATCCAGAGATTTTGCAAAATGGTAGTACAGAAGAGAATATGCCGACTTCTATGACTAGTGTATCAGTACTTCTAGTAGGAGAAGTTTTGAATAAAGAGATTTTAATCCAGCGTGCTGAAGCGGATAATTTGGTTATACAGATTGGTAGGAGGTCCGTTGGACCAGAAGTCCTGGAATTTGAGGACAAAATGATCCAATACGAAGATGTTAAACAGTTAAGAGACATCTCTGCAGTTAGAGAGATTGTTCCTGTAGGATCTAGAGGAATTCTGTATGAAGCCGAGACTTTAGCTGAGTGCAATAATTTGAAATTTGAATTGGAAGAAAATTTAATTGGCAACTCGGATCTAATTAAATCTGCCGGCCCCGCAACTACTGTGTTGGTGGCAGTAGAAAAGAGCATAGCTGACACCTTACTTGAGCGTTTTAAAGAAAAAGAAGCGAGAGTAATTGGAAGATTAGTTTAATAGGGAAAAGTTGATTTTAACTAGAATTAGTTACTATAAGAATTAACTAAGCAGGGAGAAAATAAAATGCTAGATGGTTTCATGGTATATCTACTGTTTTTTACTAGAATACCTATAAAATATGAATTTAAAGATTTTGAGAAAACTTTTAAAAATAGTATATGGTTCTTGCCGATTTTTGGTCTGATCTATGGTGGCTTGCTGGGAATTATTTTTGGATTGAGTTTATTTTTATTGAAGTCATTAGAAATTTCTGTAGTTATTTTAATTGTAATGGATGCGATGATTTCCGGAGCTTTGCATTTTGATGGTTTAGCTGACACTGCTGATGGTTTGTTCTCAGGTAGAAGTCCAGAAAGAATGAAAGAGATTATGCGAGATTCTAGGATAGGTAGTTTCGGTACAGTTGCTCTTATATCCTATGTTATGTTGTTTTTCTTTGCTTTAAAAGAACTTCTAACTCAATTATTTATGCCAAATGCTATTGTTCAACTAGGAAATATTATTCCAGCTGCTATATATGTTGCCGGTATTTATATGGTATCTAAAGCAGGTATGGCTTTTATGCACTGGAATTACAAGTATGCTAACGAGCAGGGACAAGGTAAAATTTCTGAAAATATCCCTAAATATCAGATAATAATCTCTCAAGTTTTAAGCTTAGTAATAATGCCCCTAATATTCTCATGGAAAGCAATAGTTGCATATCTAATTACTTGTCTAGTATTGTACGGTTATAAATTATTCGTGCACAAAAAGATTAATGGAATGACTGGAGATACTCTGGGTGCTACATGTCAGATTGTTAATGTTGTCTTTGTTTTAGCCTTATTAATAATCAATAATGTGATTAATTATATTCACTTGATTTTATAATTTTTGCGGAAAAGTATAGGAGTAATAATAGATGCGTTTAGTTATGGCAAGACATGGTCAAACAACTTTGAATGTGGGAAAGAAATTCTACGGTGAATTGGACCCTGATTTAACTGCGTTGGGAAAAGAGCAGGCTCTGGACTTAGCAAGGAAGCTAGAACAAAATAACTTTATCCCGGATAAGATTTATACAAGTGCTGTTAAAAGAACCATGGTAACAACTCAAATTATAACTGAAGCAAATGCTTATACTGCAGAAGTAATACATGATCCTAGATTTAGAGAAAAAAGTTTTGGCCGTTGGGAAGGGCTCGATGCAGATGAGATTGAGGCTAAATATCCTGACGAATGGTGGGCTTATATAGAAGACGCTATTAATTTTCAACCGGAAGGTGCTGAATCATATTTACATTTCAAAGAGAGAATTAATGCTGCTTTTGTAGATGCGATTAAAACATCCTTACATGAGGGCTTAGATAATTTATTTATTATAGGGCATAACGGTGTGCTACGAGATTTAAGTAATAGATTTTTAGAAACTGATACAGGATACTGGGATATTTATTTCTATCAGGGCAATCTGCATATTTATGATATTAATTCCTTAGACCAACTTGGCCAGGGTAACCTCTTGCAGGAAATTATTTAGGTTCAAGTGCTTATTCACCTAATTGTTCAAGAAAAATAAAAATTATTCTCAACTGCTGAATAAATATAGAGCAAAATTAGAAATAATAGTGTAGAATACGAACAATAATCAATTTTGAGCAATCAAAAATATGTATAGGTGAGCAGAATGAATTTTAAACGTAGTGAACGCTTAGTCGATATGACAGCACTTTTAGTGCAGAATCCGCATAAATTATTTACATTAAAAGATTTTACAACAAGATATGGTGCTGCTAAATCTTCTATTAGTGAAGATGTTGCTATTTTGCGTAAGACTTTCCAACACCAAGGTCTAGGTCAAGTTAATACTTATATAGGTGTAAGTGGAGGTTTCGAATATATTCCATTAATTCCACGTGATAAACAAATTGAACTAGTTGAATCTATTATTGAACTAATAGATGATGAGAAGAGAATTCTACCTGGTGGTTATATTTATATCTCTGATTTAATAGAGAAACCCAATGTACTTAGAGAGATTGGCAAAATTCTAGCAAGTCAACATCCAGATGATGATATCGACTACATAATGACCGTCGCTACAAAAGGTATTCCTATAGCTCAAGCCTTAAGTTATGAATTAAACGTTCCTACTTTAATTGCGAGAAAAGAATCAAAAGTTACTGAAGGTTCTACAGTATCTATTAAATACTCATCTCAATCTAATCCAAGACTGGTAAAAAATATGGAGATAGGAAGAGAGAGCATTAGACCAAACTCTAAGGTTATTTTAGTGGATGACTTTATTAGAGGTGGTGGAACAATTAAAGGTATGGAGCAGTTAGTAAATATTTTCGACTCAACTGTTGTTGCAAGATATATTTTCTGCGAAAACGTCGATGCCGAGAAAGTTAAACCTAAGGATATTCAATCTTTGGTTAGAATAGACGGTCAAAATCTCCAAAATGGAATTATTAAAGTAGGACTTGGATCATTGTTTGATTAATTGTTCGGGTTTTGTATTCATAAAATGGTAATTTATTTAAAATAATGCACTTAAGCATAATTTTGCTTGTGTAAAAACACGAAAACTCGAAATATGCACCTGAAAATGAAATTAAACGTTCGACATTTACAAATTATTAATGTATACTCTTAGCATAAAGTTCGTATTTAAGAAGGAGTGCGTAAATGGAAAAGTTTTTCAAATTGAAGAAATATGGAACTAATATTTCTACAGAAGTTTTGGCAGGTTTAACTACATTCTTTGCAATGAGTTATATCCTAATTGTTAACCCAAGTGTATTGTCTGATGCAGGCATGCCATGGGGTGGTGTTTACTTAGCAACAATTTTATCAGCAGCTATTGGTACTTTAATCATGGGTCTATATGGTAACGTACCTTATGCAGTTGCTCCAGGTATGGGATTGAATCAATTCTTTGCTTTAACAGTTGTAAAGGCATTAGGATTCTCATGGCAAGAAGCTCTTTCAATGGTCTTCATTTGTGGTGTATTCAACGTCTTGATTACAGTTACAAGTGTTCGTAAGAAGATTATTGCAGCAATTCCAGAAAACTTACAATATGCTATTGGTGGTGGTATCGGTATTTTCGTTGCTTACTTAGGTTTCATAAACGCAGGTGTATTAGAAAATGTTCCTGCAGGTGAAGCAGGTTCAAAAGCTTTAATCCCATCATTAGGATCATTTACAAATCCAGTTTTAATCGTTGCTATGATTGGTCTAGTAATCACAATTGTACTAGCAGTTCTAAATGTTAAAGGTAGTATTCTAATTGGTATTATTGCAACAGCTATTATTGGTATTCCTTTCGGTGTTACACATCTAAATGGTGATATTGTTTCAGTTAAAGAAGCATTCCAAGGCTTAGGTACAACATTTGGTGCAATCTTCACTAAAGAAGGTATTCCATCATTATTCACAGGTGGTTGGGACAGATTATTAATCTCAGCAGTTACAATTTTCTCATTCAGTTTGTCAGACGTATTTGACACAATCGGAACATTCATCGGAGCAGGTAGAAGCTCAGGTATCTTCTCACAAGAAGAAGTTGATAAGATGCAAGAAACAGTTGGTTTCGAAACAAGATTAGATAGAGCTATGGTTGCTGACTCAGTTGCAACATCAACAGGTGCTATCTTAGGTACATCAAACGCAACAACATTCGTTGAATCAGCAGCAGGTATCGGTGCTGGTGGTAGAACAGGTTTAGCTTCAGTTGTTACAGCTATAATGTTCTTACTCTGCATCTTTATTGCTCCATTAGCAAGTGTAATCCCAAGTGCAGCAACAGCTCCAGCTTTGATCGTAGTTGGTATCATGATGTTAGGTAGCTTTGGTAAAATTAACTGGGAAGATCTCTCAGAGGCAGTTCCATGCTTCTTCACAAGTATCTTCATGGGTCTAAGTTACTCAATCTCATACGGTATTGCATTTGGTTTCATAACATACACAATTGTTAAAATAACAAAGAAAGAATGGAAAGATTTGAACCCAATAATTATTGTTTCATCACTACTATTCATACTTTACTTCATTGTTATGGCTAAACTATAATTTTAAATAAATTATGAGATTAACGAACAGCATCCTACTTGTTAGGGTGCTGTTTTTATTATGAGGGTGATTTTGAAAAGTGGATTTGCTTTTGTAGGGTTATTATCAAATTGTAAAATTATTAGCGGGCAAAATTAGCGGGCAAAAGGACAGAATTTATATATGCTATAATTTCTTTATCTAATTATCAGGGTAATTAGTATTACCCCTAACACTCAATTTAAGGAGAATCCTTATGGATAACAACGAAAATAAACGACCTCGAATGAGTAAAGCAGAAGCGGCAAGAGTTCTTGGCGTTGATATTAATGCCAATGATTATGAAATTGAATCTGCCTATACTCGCAAAAATATGGCTATGAGAGGGCAAGTAACTGCTGAATCAGCCGAGTTCAATAGGCAGATTAATGAAGCATATGACGTTTTGCGAGGGTTCGAAGAATATAGCTTCCAAGGTAGAGAAATAGGTGGTAAGAAGACCGGTGAATGGGCTAATATTTGGCACTATGGTAAGTATTATTTATTAGCAGGAGTAATTGCTTTCGTATTTATATTCGGAATGATTTTCTCAGTGAAAAATACTCCTGAATACGATATGGTTCTTGGGGTTTTTGGAGAATTTATAGAGAATGCAGATTCCTTAAAAGTAGATAAAGTTTTAAAGATAGAAACTATAATTAATGAGCAAAATAAGGAAATAAATAATTTAAGGACTAGTTTTAATTTTATCTCAGATAACAAGGATGCTGAAGCTAGGATTGTTAATGCGTCTTATTCTGTAAGAACACTCCTTTTATCTGGTGCAGAGCATTATGATGTCTTGATTTTAGACAAAGAACAATATGAGTTTTTCTTAGAAAAAGGTGCTTTGATGCCTTTGGATGATGTTTATAACCAGATTGAAACAAATCATCCTGAATTATTGCAGGATTATTTTAGTACATCTATTGGAAGGGTAAAACAAGAAAACTTACCAGATGATTGGGAGAATAAGTCTCATGTGTATGCTTTTAATTTAAGCAAAAACCAAGCTCTAAATGGTATTGATATTATTGGCGAGGATCAATATGTAGCTGTGGCATTCAATACCAAGCAAGATCAAATGGCAAAAGCAACAGTTTATAATCTTCTCACTAGCATTACAGATTGGTATAACCCAGAAATGATTAAGCTGAATAACAAATCTAAAAATCCTGATCCTGAAACTGAGTATTACAGAGCTAAAGACAGAGAAAAAGATGCAGAATATGATAAAGTCTTTGAGGAAGAATAGATAGTAGGAAGATTGCAATATTGTAAAAATAGATTAAGAAAAAATAAAACCGTGTCAGCTAAAAAGATGCTACACGGTTTGTTTATTATAGTTTATCGGATTTCATTCGAACGGATTCAAGTAGCTCAAGACATTCACTTTTATTTAATTCTCGAATTTCTGAATCAGCTTCATCTTGAAGCTCAATTGAACCATAACTTACTCTATGTAGTACTGTAACTTCTTTACCCAAGGCATGCATGATACGCTTGACCTCATGGAACTTACCCTCATAGAGTGTGAGGTAGGCAGAGGTGTCAGAGATTATCTCTAACTCTGCAGGCAAAGCTTGTTCCTCTTCGTTTAGCCAGACGCCTTGCTTGACTTCCTCTATATCATCTTCATTGAAAACATGATCTAATATGTCAACTTCTAAATAATAAACTCTAGGTATTTTATATTTAGGTGAGAGGAGACGATGCATGAGCTCACCATTGTTCGTGAAAATTAGCAATCCACTTGTGTCTTTGTCTAATCTACCAACCGGCATTATTTTCTTATGCGAGAATATATCAGGTAAAATTTGAACCAAAGCATTAGGATCTTCAATATCCATAGAAGTAATAAAACCTGTCGGTTTGTTCATAATATAGTATAGATGTTTACTGACGTTGATTGCTTCATTGTCAAATAGCAAGTCATTTTTGTCAGCATCAGAAATTTGAATTTTACCACTGCGTAAAATTTCCCCATGCAAACTGATTCTGCCTTTTCGTATGAATTCTTTAACTTCTTTTCTTGTACCCAAGCCACTATTGGCCAAAATTCTATCTAGTCTCATACTGGTATTTTAACAGAATTAAAAATCTAATAACTATTAAAAATTAGCATTTACTGGTAAAATAGTATTAATTACGCAAGTTAAAAATGTTATATATAAATTATTTAAAATTATTTAAAAGAATTTGAGGAATACTAAATGGACTATTTAGAGGGAATGTTATTGCACTCATGGTGGAGCGATACAGATTATGAAACTAGAAAGCATAAGGGGACTTGGGTTTTTTATAGTTTTCTTATGTTTTTAGCTTTAGCAGGGACTGTTGCTCAACTTAATTTAACAGGTACAGCAACTTTAACAAATTATAATGGGATTATGCGAGTATTTTTAATTGTCCTATTTTTGCTTACTCCAATTATTTGTAAGGTATATTTTAAACTACCTTTTGTTGGAAGGCTTGTAGCTTTATCTGCGCTAGCGTTTAAATATTTGTCATTATTTATTGTTATAATAAGCAGTGTTGCTAATTTGTTGATACTTCCAGAATCAGTCACAATAAATTCAATTTTGAATTGGGGTAATACAACTGTTGGAGATTTCTTGACAGAAACTACTGCAAGGTTTCAGGTTAGTGGATTATTTATCGGTGGATTCATTATTGGAATTATTAGTTTATTGATTGGTTTATTGATATTAGCAATATTAGTTTTCTATCCTATTTTGTTGTTGAAGGCGTTTAATTTGTGTCAATACATGTGGGATATGGCATTTTTGTATGTCTTGGAAAAAGTAAATGATAAATATATCGTAAATTCTTCTCAAGATAAGCTTCTAAATAAAAAGAAAATTACACAAGAGGCTAAAAAAGATATACAATAGAAGATGTGTAATTTAGATGTGCTTTAGGCTCATCTTTAGTAAAATAAAGTAAAGATAAAGAAAAGGAGTATTATATGCGCAAGACAAAAATAGTATGTACTTTAGGACCAGCATGTGAAGCTGAAGATAAATTACGTCAACTAATTTTAAATGGTATGAACGTAGCAAGATTTAACTTCTCACACGGTGACTTCGAAGAACATGGTGGTAGATTTAAGAACATCAAGAAGATTTCAGAAGAGGAAAACAAGATTGTTGCAACTCTATTAGACACAAAAGGTCCTGAAATCAGAACTGGTAAATTCAAAGATAAAAAAGTATTGTTAGAAAAAGGTTCAGAAGTAGTTATTCGCCACGAAGATATCGAAGGTGACGCAACACAATTCTCATGTACCTATAAGACTTTACACGAAGATGTTAAGCCAGGCGACATTATCATGATCGATGATGGTCTAATCGAATTAGACGTAGTTGCAATCGAAGGAAAAGATGTTAAGACAGTCGTTAGAAACGAAGGTCCTGTTTCAACATACAAAGGTATGAACTTACCAAACATCAATACACAATTACCTGCAATGACAGACAAAGATAAAGCTGACTTGCAATTTGGTGTAGAAAAAGGTTATGACTTCGTAGCTGCTTCATTCGTACGTAAAGCATCAGACGTTGATGAAATTAGAGCATTCTTTGCTGAGCACGGTGATAATGATATCAAGATTATTTCTAAGATTGAGAACCAAGAAGGTATTGATAACTTCGAAGAAATTCTAGAAGCATCAGACGGTATCATGGTTGCTAGAGGTGACTTAGGTGTTGAAATTCCACCACAAAAAGTTCCTGCATACCAAAAATACATCTTACAACGTTGTTTAGAAGAAGGTAAATTCGCTATTACAGCTACTCAAATGTTAGACTCAATGCAAGATAACCCACGTCCAACAAGAGCTGAAGTTTCAGACGTTGCTAACGCAGTATATGATGGTACAGGTGCAACAATGTTATCTGGTGAGTCAGCAAATGGTGACTACCCAATCGAATCAGTTAAGATGATGAGCTTAATCGATGAAGAGACTGAAGCTGATCTAGACTACGAGCTAAACTTCGAAACAGAATTAAGAGATTTCGAACCAGCAACAGTCGCTACATCAGTAGCACAAGCTGCTGTAATGGCATCATTCAACTTAGAAGCAGACATCATTGTTGCAGTAACAAATGATGTTGAAGAAGTTGGTCAAATTTCTAAATTCCGTCCAGAAGCTCCAATCGTTATCGGTTTCACAAATGCACGTGCAGCACGTCAAGCAAACTTACACTGGGGTGTAGTACCTGTAATTATTGAAGAAGGCGACAACCAAATCGAAAAAGTTAAAGCTGCAGCAGCTGAAAAAGGCTTGCTAGAAGCTGGACACTTGGTAATCGAATTAGACGGTTGTGAATGTAAAGGTCTAACTTCAATGAAAGTTACAGAATACGAAGGTTAATTTGAACTTTAGAGGCGAAAGATGTTTAAATTTCGTAAGTTAAAATCAATTTTAACCGAAGAATATAAAAGTAAAATAGATGTTACTTGTCCGCAATGCGGGCAGGTGACATCTTTTTCTTATGGAAAAGAACTTCCAAAACAAAATCAAATCATTTGCAGGAACTGTAAAAAAGATATAAAGAATGATTTTTTCGAGATTATTTTAGATAAAGAAATTAACTCTCTAGAAGAGCTAAAAGTTTATATTCTTAAACTTATTATTTTTTCCCTTGTCTTATCTATGCTAATAGGAATATTTTTGTATTTTAAGAGAAGTAGTGTTATAGGCTATTTTCTCCTGCTTATCCCACTCGTGGTGATGATAGTAACAGCTCTCAAATATTTCCAAATTAAAAGCAAAATAGCTGAATTAAAACAAATTAGAGCTAAGTTCGGCTTTTAATAATTTATTCAAAAAAAGTTATAATTATTGTCTAAGTGATTTATACCTTATTCATTTTTCTTTAGTAAACTATTTCTAGTTTTATCGTATTAATTCAGGAGGAAAATGAATGAGGAGACAAGAAAAAAAGCAAAAAAGATTTGCGAAAGTATTTGCTTCTTTACTAGCAATTAGTTTATTAATAAGTAGTTGTAATTCTGGTGAAGTTCTAAAAACTATCGGTGGAAATAAAAATGAAACAACAGCTACTCGAGTAAATGAGCAAAGGGAAGATGAGAGCGAGACAAGTCAAGATACAAACTCAACAACTGATAGTGAGAAAGAAGATAATAGCAAACCAACTGACAGACACTTCGATATAGAAGCAGCTTCAAAACGAAAAGGTAAAAACTCATTAGGCCATGAGCCACTATCAACAGTAGAGATTGCAGAAAAAACTAAAGCCGCAGTAGTCGCTATAACTACTACTGGCGTTAGAGAAACACCTTTAGGCGTTTTTGATTTTCAGAGTGCAGGTTCAGGCGTATTAATTTCAGAAGATGGTTATATAGTTACAAATAATCACGTTATTGCTAACGCAAAACAAATTGATGTTGTTTTAGCAACTGGTGAGACTTATAGAGCTAAACTTGTAGGTACAGCACCATCTAAAGATATTGCAGTTATTAAAATAGAAGAGAAAAATTTACCTTTTGTTGAGATTGGAAATTCAGATGATTTAATGGTCGGAGAGCTGGCAGTTGCAGTAGGTAACCCATTGGGTGACTTTAATGGAACAGTTACAACTGGAATTATTTCATCATTGGGCCGTAGACTAGTACTTGAAGGATCTGTAGAGTTAAGTAACTTGATACAGACTGATGCAGCTATTAACTCAGGAAATTCAGGTGGTGGTTTATTTAACTCTTATGGTGAGTTAATTGGTATAAACGTTGCTAAAGCTAGAGCGAGAGAAAACAGTAATTCAGCACCTGTAGAAGGTTTAGGTTTTGCAATTCCAATCAACACTGTAGCTCCTATTGTTAATTCTTTAATTAATAAAGGTTATCTAGAAGGTATGCCATCATTAGGAATATATGGCTCTGATGTTTCAGAAAGTATGGCTCAAGCCTATCCAGAAATTTTAGTACCAGGTGTATGGATAAGAGATATAGCTGAAAATAGTCCAGTATTAGAGTCTGGTCTAAAAGTAGGAGATATTATTACAGGTCTTGCAGGTGAGAAAGTAACTAGCGTTGCTCAACTTAATATTATTAAAAATAGATATAAAGCTGGCGATGAAGTAGATATAGAGTTCTATAGAAATGGTGAGACTCATAATAGTAAAGTTACACTTGCCGAAGCCAAACATGACTAAACCTTTTTTAGTATTGTAAATAATAAACTCAAACAGACTCTCTGTTTATATAACAGAGGGTCTATTTTTGTTTAATTTTAACGGGTTTTTGTGATATTTAGATGTAATACATGTTTGTATATTTTTTATTAAATTGGTTATACTTGTATTGATTTTAATAGAGTTAGGTGAGTATGGAAAAAGAGAGTAAAAAAAGCAGTTCAGCATTCTTGAGAATTGCTGGTTATATTAAACCGTTCAAATTACAAGCTATAGTTGGTCCAGCGGCCAAAATGATAGAAGCAGTCATAGAGTTATTAATACCTCTAATTATGGCTAAAATGATTGATTCAATACCTAAACATCAGGGTGATAGTAAGTTTTTCTTATTGTCAGGTCTGGGGTTATTGTTAATTGTTATTGCCAGTTTCGGATTTTCTTGTATTTGTCAGTACATGGCTTCTGTAGCATCACAAGGTGTAGGGACACATATAAGACGAGATCTATATAAAAAGATTCAAACTTTCTCCTTCAGACAATTGGATAAATTTGGTGCAGTTAGTTTGAGTAATAGATTAACTTTAGATATTGGAAACATTCAATTTGCAGTAGCTAAATTTATTAGGTTACTATTCCGAGCTCCATTATTGATAATTGGCTCTACTGTAGCTGCCTTTATTATTTCTCCATCTATAGCACTTATCTTTATTCCTATAATTATTTTTATTTTTGCACTTTTAATATTTTTAATGAGCAAGACAATTCCTATGCAAGTACAGGCTCAAGAGGATACTGATGAGTTAGGTAGCTTAGTCCAAGATCAATTAGGCGGTATTAGAATTATTAGGGCATTTAATCGCTCTAAACATGAGAAGGATTTTTTCCTAAAGAATAATAAAGCTTTAAACTTTATTCTTGAGAAAATAGGTAAACTTTCGGCACTGCTTACACCAGGTTCAGCTTTGATAATTAATCTAGCAACTATTTTTGTCTTGGTCCTTGGTGGAGATAGAATCCAAATGCAGACTTTAACTGCAGGAGAATTGATCGCACTAATTAATTACTTGGGCTTAGTTTTGCAAGGTGTCACAGTTCTAACAACTCTTCTAGTAGAAGTTCCTAGAATTATGAGTTCATGTGAGAGATTAGCAGAGGCACTTGATACTGAGCCTGAGATTCAAGTGTTAAGTGAAGAAGAGATTAATCTAATTGATAGCGAAAGATATAGAACAGCAGATCCTAAGTCGGCAAAAACATATGCATTAGAAGTAGCTGGTGCAAAAAATGATAATCTCTTGTGTGTAAACTCTATAGATTTTGCCTATGCAAGAGATGCAAAACCTGTTTTAGCTGAAATTTCCTTTGCACTAAATAGAGGAGAAAGTTTAGGTATTATAGGAGCTACCGGTTCTGGAAAGAGTAGTTTAGCGAGAATAATTCAAAGATTCTATGAAGCTAGTTTTGGCCAAATCTATATTAATGGTAAAGATATAAGAAATATGGAGAGAGCTGAGATTATTCAAAATATAACTTATGTTCCACAAAAACCACTCCTTTTTACAGGTACTATCAGAGAGAATATTAGTCTAGGTTTATCAGAAGCGGAGAAAGATGAATTAGCTAACTTAGATAAGAGACTCTGGGATGCTCTAGAGATAGCACAGGCTAAGGATTTTGTTGAAGGTAAACAGAATGGCTTAGATGCTGAAGTTGAGAGAAATGGTAGAAACTTTAGTGGTGGACAGAGACAGAGACTATCAATTGCTAGAGCTTTGGCGTTACAAACTCCTATTGTAATATTTGATGACTCAGCTAGTGCCTTGGATTATGCTACTGAAGCGAAATTGAATAATGCTATACGTAATTTGTCTTGGAAACCTGCGATGATTTACATATCACAAAGAGTTAGAAGTATGCAGAATATGGATAAAATTATTCTGCTTGATACAGGACGAATAGTTGCTGAGGGTACCCATGAAGAACTACTCGAAAACAGTCAATTATACAAAGAGATTTATCTAAGTCAAGAAAAGCCAGTAGAAGCAGGTGATAATAATGAGTAGAAATAGAAAAAATAAGAATATTTCCAATGGATCTATCTGGAAGAATTTCCTACGCCTTATGGAATATGGTAAAACCCATAAGTTACTCCTTGCTTTCACGATTTTTCTAGGTCTTCTAGTAGGTGTTTTCCAGCTATTAGTTCCTTTGCAAATTGCAAAAATTCTTGATGCTTACGTTGTCGGTAATTATAAGCAAGTACAAAATATTTCTATACTTGCCGTTATTTATATTTTTTCATTTGTAGCAGAGTTAATACTAGGTCGAAATGTTGCTAAATTAAGTAATAGAATAAGTAGTAGTTTAAGGGGCGAAACTTTTGCCCATTTAACAGAGCTACCAACCTCATTCTATGATAGAAGTAAGCAGGGAGATGTAATAAGCAGACTAACAAATGATGTCCAAGCTGTGGCTATTTCTATACAGAATATTTTACAAGAAATATTTTCTGGTGTTGTTATCCTAATTGGAGCAGTAATACTAATGCTTAGAATGGATTTATTGGTAGCATCCCTGGTTATCTTATTAACTCCAATTTCATTTTTTATTACAAGTAGTATTGCCTTTGCTTCAAACAAGCTATTCTTAGAACAGTCCAAAGTTACAGGTGAAATCCAAGCATATTCAGAAGAGATGATTACCGGACAAAAAGTGATACGTGCTTTTGCTGCAGAGGACAAGACACAAGCTGAATACGATAAGCTAAATGAGCAATTATATGAAGTTGGTCAAAAAGCTCAATTTGTCTCATCCTTGACTAATCCGGGTACAAGATTGGTTAATAACATTACATATATTGTAGTTGGAGTTATGGCAATTGTTTTGGCTGCAAAAGGTGAGATCAGTGTTGGTGCAATTAGTGCATTTCTGACTTATGCTTTGCAATATGCTAAACCAGTTAATCAGATAGCTCAAGTTATGACAGAAATTCAGGCAGGACTGGCATCATCAGAAAGAATTTTTGAAATCTTAGACCTTGAGAGTTTGGATTCAGAGATAGACAAACCAGAGTTGACATTCTACGGTGGAAATATAGAATTCACTGATTTAAGTTTCGCTTATGAAAAGCATCAGAAATTAATAGAAAACTTGAATTTAAGTGTTAAGTCAGGACAAACTGTAGCGATTGTCGGTCCAACTGGTGCGGGCAAGACTACTCTGGTTAATTTGCTAATGCGCTTCTATGAGCCACAAAAAGGTGCAATTTATCTAGACTCACAAGACATTGCTGAAGTAAAAAGAGATAGTGTGAGATCCTTGTATGGTATGGTCCTGCAAGAAACATGGTTGTTGAGATCATCAATTTTTGACAATATCGCTTATGGAAAATCAGACGGAAAAGCTAGTGAAGCCGAAGTAATAGAAGCTGCTAAGAAGGCGCAAGCTCATGATTTCATTATGCAATTAGAAGAAGGTTATCAAACCAAACTAGCTAGTGCATCTGCAAATCTTTCTACAGGGCAAAAACAATTATTGACTCTTGCAAGAGTATTTATAAGCAAACCTGACATGCTAATTCTTGACGAAGCAACTTCAGATATTGATACCAGAACAGAAATCTTGGTACAAAAAGCTTTCGCCGAACTAATGAAGGGTAAGACCAGCTTCATAATTGCCCATCGACTTTCTACAATAAAGAATGCCGATCTGATACTGGTTATGAACCAAGGTGATGTAGTAGAAGTAGGTACTCATGATGAACTTATAGAGAAAGAGGGATTCTATTACAATCTATTTAATAGCCAATTTGCTTAGCTAGTTAAACAGTTTTAGAACTCAATTAGACAAATTTAAAGCCTGCATGAAAATCTCATGCAGGCCTATTTGATTTAGCAAAAATTATAATTATTTGCGATTAAAGGTCTTACTTACGATTAAATGTATCTTTTAGACCTACTGATTGGTTAAAGATCAATTTATTTTGATTTTCTGGCCTATTATCTCTTGTGAAGTAACCTTTACGCATGAATTGGAAGTGTTCTTCTGCTTGAGTATTTAGTAAGCTTGGCTCACACTTCGCTTGAAGTATTTCCAATGAGTCAGTGTTAATTACGTCTTTGTAATTTTCGGCTTCATCTGGATTAGGGACAGTGAAGAGTGGTTTGTAAATTCTTGCTTCCAAATCTAGAGCTGTTGTTTTTTCTACCCAATGGATTGTACCACGAACTTTTTCACCTTCACGAGCTTTACCACCCTTAGTAACATCGTCGTAAGTTGCGTAAACTTTTGTAACATTACCATTTTCATCAGTATCAAAACCAGTACACTCAACTATATAAGCTTCGCGCAGTCTAACTTTATTGCCTACATATAGACGATTATATTTCTTAACTGGTTCAATCATGAAGTCATCACGCTCAATCCAAAGATGCTTACTGTATGGTAAATCACGGCTGCCTCTTTCAGGAAAGTCTGGGTGATTATCAACTGAGAAGTATTCAGTTTTGTCTTCAGGATAATTAGTGATTTCTAGCTCAACTGGATCAAGTACAACAAATCTTCTATCAGCGTTTTCGTTTAAGTCGTCACGTAAATTAGATTCTAAGAAAGAATATTCAATCATGTTCTGACTCTTAGTGATACCAACACCCTCAGCAAAATTACGGATAGAAGTTGGTGTGAATCCACGACGTCTTAAACCTGCAATTGTAGGCATTCTAGGGTCATCCCAACCATCTACTAAGCCTTCTTCTACAAGTTGACGTAACTTGCGTTTACTCATAACAGTGTATTCAATACCCAAACGACTAAACTCGATTTGTCTAGGTTTAGATGGAACAGAAGTATTGTCACGTACCCAGTTGTACAAAGGTCTATGGTCTTCAAATTCCATTGTACAGAGTGAGTGAGTAATATGTTCTATAGCATCTTCTATAGGGTGTGCAAAGTCATACATAGGGTAGATAGGCCATTCTGTGCCTGTTCTATGGTGAGGAGTATGGCTGATTCTATAGATGACAGGGTCACGCATGTTAATATTTCCTGCGCTCATATCTATCTTGGCTCTTAATACCATGGCACCATCTTCAAATTCTCCAGCACGCATGCGTTCGAATAATTCTAAGCTTTCTTCAATAGGGCGATAACGATATTCTGATTCGATACCAGGTTCTGTTAATGTACCTCGATTTTGACGAATTGTTTCAGCTGAAGACTCATCAACATAAGCCATATCTTTCTTGATCAACTCGATTGCAAATTCGTACATTTCTTGGAAGTAATCAGAAGCATAGTAAAATCTATCACCCCAATCAAATCCTAGCCAATGTATATCAGAAACAATTTGATCTACAAAGTCTTTATCTTCGGAAACAGGATTAGTGTCATCCATACGTAAGTTGCATAGACCATTGTATTTTTCTGCAATGCCAAAGTTTAAGCAAACAGCTTTTGCATGACCTATGTGAAGATAACCATTCGGCTCTGGTGGGAAACGTGTATGAACTGTCATACCTTCAAATTGACCATCTTTAGCTAGATCTTCATCGATGAATTTTTCGATAAAGTTATTGCCTTCTAAAACATTTTCTTCATTATCTGCTAATGTAATATTATTTTTGTTTTCTGCCATAAATACCTCGTAATATTTATTATTTTAGTTCATTGTTTAATCTGTCTAAACTATGTTGTAAACGTTTAAGAGATTCTTCTTTGCCTAGATAGCGCAAAACCTCAACCGTTCCTCCAGGTGTAACAGATTGACCGGTAACAGCGATACGAATAGGGAACATAACGGTACCATTTTTAAGTTCATTAGCTTCGGCATAATCTACCATTGCAGCTTTGATTGCATCGTCATTCCATTCTGTATCTTCAAGTATGTTTAAAAAGTCACTTAGAACTTGTTGTGAAGATTCTAATGTAGACTTACTCTTCTTATGAACTAGTAATTCTAAATCGAAATCTTGTAATCCAGACATGAATGCAATCTTTTCTGGAATCTCTGTTAATTTACTAATTCTACTTTGAAGGTTTTCAGCTAGAAGTTTCATTGTTTCTTCAGACATTTCTGGATCAACTTGTAAGAAGAATTCCTTTGAAATTGTAATGAATTCATCTAAGCTGAGTTTCTGCACATAATGCTCATTGTACCATTGAAGTTTAACTTCATCGTAGGTTGCAGGGGACTTAGCTATGCCCTCAACACTAAATGCTTTTTCTAATTCTTCTAATGTGAAAAATTCTTGTGTGCCTTTTGGTGACCAACCTAACATCGCTAAGTAATTAACGATAGCTTCAGGAAGATAACCTTCTTTAAGTAAATCTTCTAGACTGGTTGCGCCATGACGTTTGGATAATTTAGTTCCATCATTACCATTAATCAAAGGTAGGTGAATGAATTTAGGAACATCAAACCCAAAAGCTTCATATAGATGAATGTATTTTGGTGTTGAGCTTAAGTATTCATTACCACGTACAATATGAGTAATATTCATTGCGTGGTCGTCAATTACGTTAGCATAATTATAAGTAGGGAAGCCATCTGACTTTAACAAAACTTGATCTTCAAAAGTGGAATTCTCAAAAGTAAGTTGACCATATACCTCATCAGTATAAGTAATTTCTCCCTCTGTAGGAATGGCTTGACGAATGACATAAGAAGCACCAGAAGCTAATTTTTCTTGAACTTCTTCATTGCTTAAATTTCTACAATGTCTATCATATCCGATAAAATCAGAGCCTGAAGCTTTCTGTTGAGCTTGGACTTCTTCTAGACGTTCAGCTGAGCAGAAGCAGTAGTAAGCTTTACCATTTTCTAGTAAAGGTTTGATAGCTTCTTTGTAGATGTCTTTACGTTCACTTTGTACATAAGGACCATAATTACCACCAATATCTGGACCTTCATCATGCTGTAATCCTGTGATTTTTAAAGCTTGATAAATTTTATCAACAGCACCTTCAACAAAGCGTTCCTGATCGGTGTCTTCAATCCTTAAAATAAAATCTCCACCAGCACTCTTGGCTACTAAGTACTCGAATAAAGCAGTTCTTAGATTACCAATATGCATGAATCCTGTAGGAGAAGGGGCGAAACGTGTTCTAACTTTATTATTCATCATAAAATACTCACTTCCTAATCAATCACTAGTTTAAGCCTCGTAGGGCTTATAGCTTCTACAATTCTAGCATAAATTATTATGAATTTTAATCACATTAGCTAATACGAAGAAGCTAATGTGTAAAATAAAATCTGACTTTGCTCAGTTATTTTTTGAGTTTATTACTCTTGTTGTATAAGAATCGTCTGAAAAGTATCATTATTATTTCAATGAGGATTACTAATAACAAAACTATTGCTAAAGCATATATAAGCCTAACTATATTTTCGTTTTCACTAATAGTGCTAAGCAAGTTTTCTATAACATTATTTTGGCTATAGATGTCAATGCTAGATCCTACTTCAGCTGAGAATGAATCTCCATTAGGCAAAACCATAGTTATATTCCCAAGACTTTCACCTGCAGTGATTGGCAGATTAATTGGATCTTTCATCTTGAGGCTAATCTGAGGAACAATTTCACTAATAAAAGTTGGTTTAAGGTAATAAGCAGTACTCAGATAAATAAGTTCTACTTGAACCCCATTACTTAGTGCTATTGTATCGAAATAATCTCCTCTCTGTACAAGAACAGTACGAATAAACTTGGAAGATATTTCATTATGCAATGAATTTGCCTCAATAATAGAATTATTGAAAATTCTAGAGATATCATTGTTTTCATCTTTGTAATTAATGTTTTGCAACATGTAGATCGAATAGCTATCTCCAGGGAAAATATAAGCAAAACTCGTACTATTACCATTGCTTGCGCTTAAAGCACCTGTTATTTCATTTCTTGTCCAAGTCCAGACAAAGTCCATACGGTTGCGTAAGTATAATGGTCTATTCTGATCTTCTAGAGGTGAAATGTAAATTTCATTGCTGCTGGTGAATATCTTTTTGAATAGAGTATTTGTATATGCTGCAGTAATTAATGAGCCCATATCTTGGGAGTTGGTTAAGAGTTTTATATTACTTACATTGTCCTCAATTATAAGTTTACTATTATCCATGTTTAGGTTGCGAAGCCTAGAATTTACTAGAGTTTGAAAGCTTTCTACAGATTTACTTAAACTCAAAGTTAGAGCTTCTAATGCAGCTTTTGAATCATAGAAAAGTGTTGCATATACCAAAAATTGAACCTCATACTTTGAACCAGCATTCAGAATGATGTTAGAAAGGTTTTCTTGAGCTGATTTCATTGCTGTCTCATTACTAATAGTAATTGGTGTGTTAATCTCAAGAGTTTCAATAGCCAGTAGGGAAATTAGTATATTGAGTGCAAGTGGATCTTCACGTTCAATAAGCTCATTCTTTTTGTATAGTTGAGATCTGTTTAGATTGTCAAAAACATAATAGTTATCAAACTCAGTAGTGTAGTCTAGAGTCCAATTATCATTTGCGTTGTGGGAATTAATTTCTGGAGAATTATTGCCTCCACTGTCAGATGAACTGCTGCTAGTGTTGTTAGTGCTTTCAACATTAGTACTGGTGTTTTCTGAATCTTCTTGAGCTACATTAGTTGTGCTGTTTTCATCAGCAAAAACCATAACAGGGGTAAAAATAGAACTGAAGAAAAATGCAAAAACAATTAATAAAATATTAAATTGTATTAATTTATTGTTTTTAAACATTTTCTTAACCCCAATCTCCCAAACTTACTTGTATTTCATTTTAATATAAAAACGTAAACTATGCTAACTAAAGAGAGGTGAAAACATAACAAAAATTTGAGCAATATATTAAATTAATCTATTATAATGATTATAAGAAAATTCTCTTTAACTACATATTCAGAGAAGTAAAGACAGGAATGAAATTAAAATATGAATACAAAAACTAATCTTGTAAAAAAATCAAATAAAATAAGAAGCTTACGTTCATGGATGGTATTAGCACTTGTTTGCACTATGTTACTGAGCGCATGTAGAAGTAACACGGTTCCAGAAATTATGAAATACGATGATTATGGCAAAAAAGTAGCTCTTAACATAGCAGAAAATTATCCTAAACGAGTTGCAGGTTCAGAGTCAGAAACTGCAGTAGCGGATTTAATAAAAAAAGAATTTGAGTCTTTTGGATATAACGTAGAAAACCAAAGTATAGAGTTAGAATCAGGCGGACATAGTAGAAATTTAATTGTTAAAATTCCGGGCAAGGGTTTCGTGGCTGAAGAAGATACAGATTCAGAGTTGGACTTCTCAATTTATGAGAGAAGAGCAAAAGAAGAGTATGGGCTTTTTAGAAGAAAAGTTATTGTAGCAGCTCGTTATGATTCCAATCCTAATGCACCTGATAATAATGATGGTATTTCAGATAATGCTTCAGGTATTGGTGCGTTGTTAACTTTAGCCAAACAACTTAAAGAATATACAATGGGTTATGATGTTGAATTAGTAGCTCTTGGGGCAGGATTCTCTAATAATGCAGGTTCTCGTAAACTATTAGAGAGTAAATCTCCAGAAGAAATTAAGAATATTGATGCATTCTACGAGTTGAGAAGCTTATATGGTGGTGATAAACTATATGCACATTCAGGCTGGTCATCTACTTATCCAAAGCAAAAGTACAAATTGCGTCAACCTGCATATCAACTTGCTGAAGTTGCATATGATGAATCAGTTTCATACTATACAGGCGTTGTTCTGTACCAGAACCAAATATCTCTACAAATTGATAATATGTTGCTTAATACTGAAGCTCCAGAAGGTTTTGGTGAAGCTCCAGAGAAGATTGTTTTCAGAGAAATGAGCGAAAATGAATCTGATTATAGAGAGTTCGATAAACGAGGAGTGCCAGTTGTATATCTTGAATCTTACAATTACTCCGGAGAGAGTATGGATGATATTAGTGAAAATAGAAATCCAAATTTCTCTAGTACTAACTATATAGTTAGAGGTACAGATTTTGATAATATTGAGACTCTTGGAAACTACTCTGAAGAGGATCTTTTGCAAAATAGAATCAATGCGTCTGCATTTATGGTACTGAAATCGATTGAAACTGGAGTTATCGGCTCAAGCAAAAATTATTAGTTTTGTAATTTTATGGATTTTATTGAAAAGTATGCACAGTATCTGTCGCAAGCAAGTAAGAATATAAAACATCTTTTTATAAAAGTGCCTTCGCTGATTTCAGCAGACTTAGATATGTACTTAGATAATCTCCAACTTGAGTTTGAGCAATCGCTTAATGCAGGTTTTACTTTTAATGAATTAGAAACTTTATATATATCAAGTGGGCAGTCTGAAGATTTCGTTTTAGAGGAGATTGCCTTGTGTATTGAAAAAATTTTGAATTCTATTGATTTTTCAAAGGACTATGAATTTACAATAGAAGTTACAGCTGAAGCAGTTTCAGATAGAAGTCTATTACGCCTCAAGAATATAGGGGTGAATAGGCTTGTTTTTAATTTTCATGAAATTAATTTGTTCTATGATTATGATTTACACTATCTCTGCAACATAGCAAAAGAAATAGGTTTTAATAATTTAAGTATTGACTATTTATATAATAATGATGTTCAGACATTGAAGAGCATAGAGAAAGATTTACAAGAGATCATAAATGCCGGTATAACACACATATATATAGAAGATGTTTATGCAGAGAGAGATGTTGAGGAAGCAATAATTAAAAACGAACGTGAACAATATCATTTCATTAGGGATTTTTTGTTAAGTAATAATTTTAAACAAAGTGAATTGCTAGCTTTTAACATCGAAGATAAATTTAAGAGTAAGCATAATTTAGCCTATTGGAATGGCAAAGACTACTTGGGCCTTGGTATAGGGGCAGTTTCAAAGATAGGTAATTTAAGATTTAAAAATAAGTTAATTGAAAATGACTACATATTATATTTTGATAAGGAGGACCTATATTCTCTGGAAGAAGAAATGACTAGTTATGATTTAATATTCGACTATTTCGTCCTTACTATTAATGATCTAAAAGGTTTCAATGAGATAGATTTCCAAAAATATACAGGAATAAATATGTCAGATTTTTATTTGGATAAATTAGAAGATTTAAGTGAAATTGGATTATTACAGAGAATAGGTGATAACTGGGTTTTGACTAGCAAAGGCCTAGACAAAATAAACTTTATTTTAGCTAGTTTTATTTGTTGATAAATTGTTCATTAAATATAATAATTATTTTCAAAAAGTAAGTTTGACTTTATTTGTCTTTGCTGATAATCTTAGTTTAGCACTTGGATGAAGTGAGTGCTAAATGCAGAAAGGAAGACGAAATGTTAAGCGAAAGACAAAGCACAATACTTAAGTTAGTCATTGACACTTATATAGAATCTGCTGAACCAGTAGGCTCTAAGTATATTGCTGATCTACTTGGACATTCAGTCAGTTCTGCCACTATAAGAAATGAAATGAGTTTCTTGGAAGAGTATGGTTTTTTAACCAAGGCACATACATCTTCAGGAAGATTGCCTATAGATAAAGGTTATAGAGAGTACGTAGACAACTTAATTAATATTGAAAAAATAAATAAAGCGGAAAAAATGAATCTAACTAATGCTTTGCATAATTACGTTTATGAGAATGGTAATTTTATTGAAGCAGCGACATCAATTCTTTCATATATAACAGGTATGGTCACTATTAGTGTTTTGCCAAAGTCAAACAAAACATATCTAGAACACTTGAAGATTATATTTATGGAGCCTGGTAGAGCTTTGGTAGTTACTATAGTATCAAGTGGTATAGCCCACAATAGGTTTATTAGAATTAGTGAGTTGTTTGATGCAAGTGATTTGGAAAAAATAGAGAAGAGCTTGGAAAGCAATTTACATGGTGTTGATTTAAACTCATTAAATTTCGGAAAAATGAAAATTATAACCATGAGCAAAAACGTAAACTCTCAAGTATATGAAGATTTATTATATGAGATTTATGTAAGTATTAAACAGGCTAATGAATTGGATGTTAATGTAACTGGAATAGAAAATTTAATGCGCTTACCTGAGTTTGATACCAGTAATAAAGTCTTTAATATTTATAAAGCATTGGACAAGGATGGAGACTTAATAAATAACCTTGATAAATTAAATGAAAAAGATGATTTCACCGTTTTAATAGGTAATGAGATAAAAATCGAAGATCTAAATAAATGTACTTTAATATCTGCAACATACGATTTAGGTGATGATCTACATGGACAAATTAATTTAATTGGTCCTAAGAGGATGAATTACGAGTTGGTGATTCCGAAAGTAGGTTTTATCCGTGAAGCTATTAAAAATGAATTACTAGGAAATGAAATATAATGGAGGATTTATGAAAAAGAAAAAGGATTTTGACGAAACTAATAAGGAAGATCTTGAGAAGAACTTAGAGCAAAAGGATCAAGAAAATGAGAAGGTTGAATCTGAGAAGGACAGTGAAATTAATCCAGAAAATCCTGATTCAACAGAATCTGCTGAGGCTGATAAAGTTAAAGAACTAGAAGCTGAAATTGCTAGCTTGAAAGATAGTAGACTTAGAGTAATGGCTGAGTATGATAACTTTAAGCGACGTTCTCAAAAGGAGATGACTAGAATTTACCAAGATGCTAGTAGTGATGTTAATTCTAAATGGCTAGATATAGTAGATAACTTAGATAGAGCTAGTGAAGCGGTAAGTCAATTAGATGAGAATTCTGATTTGGATACAATTAACGAAGCTTTATCCGGTTTGAAACAAATTGCAAAACAAGCAGATAAGGTTTTACAAGATCAGGGTATAGAAGAAATACCAGCCTTGAATGAGAAATTTGATCCAAATCTACATGCAGCAGTTTTACAAAATAGTTCAGGTGAGCATGAAAGCGGTACGATAACACAAGTCTTTGTTAAAGGGTATAAAAATAAAGACAGAGTTATTCGTCACAGCGTAGTAGAAGTTGCAGAGTAGATATAGAAATAAATAAAGTAGAAAAATACAAAATAATAACTAAAAACAAAAAGGAAATATTCGTAAAAGCTTGAAAGAGCTAAAAGGAGGAAATTATGGGAAGAGTTATAGGAATAGACTTAGGTACAACAAACTCAGTTGTAGCAGTTATGGAAGGTGGAGAACCAACAGTTATTACTAATGCTGAAGGAGCAAGAACAACCCCATCAGTAGTAGCATTTACAAAAGAAGGTGAAAGATTAGTTGGACAAGTTGCAAAACGTCAAGCAGTTACAAACCCAGATAGAACAATTCAATCTATCAAACGTGAAATGGGTAGTGATTACAAGGTAAATATTGATGACAAGTCATTCTCACCACAAGAAATTTCAGCAATGATCTTGCAAAAGCTAAAGACAGATGCGGAAGAATATCTAGGTGAAAAAATTACTCAAGCAGTAATCACAGTTCCAGCTTACTTTAGTGACTCACAACGTCAAGCGACTAAAGATGCAGGTAAAATTGCAGGTTTGGAAGTATTGAGAATTATTAATGAGCCAACAGCAGCTTCTTTAGCTTATGGTCTTGATAAAGAGCATGATCAAAATATCTTGGTCTTTGACTTAGGTGGTGGTACATTTGACGTTTCTATCCTAGAGATTGGTGATGGTGTCTTTGAAGTTTTGGCTACAGCAGGTAATAATCGTCTCGGTGGTGATGACTTTGATAACGCAATTGTTGAATGGATTGTTAGTGAGTTCAAGAAAGAACAAGGTATCGATCTAAAACAAGACAAGATGGCAATGCAAAGGTTAAGAGATGCTGCAGAAAAAGCTAAGATCGAGCTTTCAAGTGTTAACTCAACTAACATCAACTTGCCATACATTACAGCAGATGCAAATGGTACAAAACACTTAGATATGACATTATCAAGATCTAAATTTGATGAGTTGACAGCTGATTTAGTTAAAGAGACAGAAGGACCATTGAAACAAGCACTTAAAGACTCAGGTCTAGAAGCTTCAGAAGTTGATAAAATTCTTCTAGTTGGTGGTTCAACACGTATCCCAGCTGTACAAGAAGCAGTTAAGAGAATCTTTAACAAAGATCCGTTCAAAGGTATTAACCCAGATGAATGTGTTGCTCTAGGTGCTGCAATTCAAGCAGGTGTCTTGACTGGTGATGTTGATGACCTAGTACTTCTTGATGTTACACCTTTATCATTAGGTATCGAAACAATGGGTGGTGTATCTACTAAGATTATTGATAGAAATACAACAATCCCAACCAAGAAGAGCATGGTATTCTCAACTGCAGCAGATAATCAAACTCAAGTTGATATTAGAGTTTTACAAGGTGAGCGTGAGTTCGCAAAAGATAACAAAGAATTAGGACAATTTATTTTGGGCGGAATTGCACCAGCTCCTAGAGGTATACCACAAATTGAAGTTACCTTCGACATTGATGCTAACGGTATCGTTAATGTTTCTGCTAAAGATTTAGGTACTAATAAAGAAACAAGTATAACAATTACATCTTCTACAAATCTATCTGATGATGAAATTGATAAAGCGGTAAAAGATGCTGAACAATATGCTGAAGAAGATAAGAAACGTAAAGAGGAAGTTGAAACCAAGAACAATGCTGAGTCATTAGTTTACCAAGCTGAAAAATTAATCGAAGAGAATGGCGAGCAAATGGATGCAGCAGACAAAGACAGTATCCAAGCAGGTATTGATAAGGTAAAAGAGAGCTTGAACGGTACAGACTATGAACAAATGAAGACAGAAACAGAAGCTTTGCAAAAATCTGTTTTCGAGTTCAGTCAAAAACTATATCAACAAGCAGCTCAAGCAGCTCAAAATAATCAGAATACTGAAGGTGGAGAAGGTGCAGGTAACTACACAACTGACTTCACTGAAAATGATGATGCAGAAGATAAAGAGTAATTAAAATAAAATATCAAACTAATTAAAGTTTAAGTTTAAAATCCAGTCTTCTTGGTTTACACTATTGATTGAACATAGAGACTGGATTTAAACTTATTAAACAAGATTGGAGATTTTATGGCGCAAAACAAGAGAGATTATTATGAGATCTTAGGTGTCGATAAAAATGCGAGTGACAAAGAAATTAAGAAAGCTTTCCGCCAAGTTGCAAAGAAATATCATCCTGACCTAAAACCTGATGATAAAGAAGCTGAAGCTAAATTTAAAGAAGCTAATGAGGCCTACTCTGTATTATCAGATCCTGAGAAACGCAAAAAGTATGATCAATATGGTCATGCTGGAGTTGATGGTCAAGGATTTGATCCATCAAGTTTTGCTGGCTTTGAAAGTTTTGAAGATATTTTCTCGGATTTCTTCGGAGGCTTTGGTGGCTTCGGCGGTTTTGGTTCATCAGGAACAGCTGCTCGTAACAATGCACCCCGTCAAGGAAATGATACTCGTTATAGAATCAGTATTGAATTTATGGAGGCGGTATTTGGTCTAACTAAAACAATAGAAGTAACACAAAAAGATACTTGCTCTACATGTGATGGTAGTGGTGCTAAACCTGGAACTAATGTTAAAACCTGTGCTACCTGTAATGGAAATGGAACTATTCAAGAAAGATCCCAAAGTCTATTTGGTATGTCAATTCAAACGAGAGTTTGTCCTGATTGTAGAGGAAATGGTGAGATTATTGAGGACCCTTGTGTCGACTGCAATGGAAGTGGTATTAGAAACAAACGTAAGAGCTTAACCGTTAAAGTACCTGCCGGTATTGATAATGGAGAAGTTTTAACCTTGAGAGGACAGGGTGAACCTGGAGTAAATGGTGGGCCATACGGAAATCTGTACTTAGAAGTTATGGTTAAACCTCATGAGATATTTAAGCGTCAAGGCTATGATATCTATTGTGAAGTTCCAATTTCATTTGGTCAGGCGGCTTTGGGTGCAGAAATTGATATACCGACAGTAGATGGTAATGTTAAATACAAGATAAATGAAGGTACTCAACCAGGGGATGTAATAACTCTCAAAGGTAAAGGTGTCCCTCACGTAAACAGAGATGAAATTAGGGGTAATCATTACGCTACGATTGATATTGAAGTCCCAACCAAATTAAGTGATGAACAAAAAGCTTTAATTGCAAAATTTGATGATGAGACTACTGCAGAAAATTATGAGAAGAGTAGTAGCTTCATTGATAAGATTAAAAAGTTGTTCTCTTAAAAAAATAAAGGACTCAAGTTCATGAATGAAAATTATTATGAATTTACTATTAGTATTGATTCTGAGGTAGGAGACATTTTATTGTCAAAACTTGAAGACTTAGGAGCCTTAAGTATTTTCACAGTTGACTCTCATGAGATTGAAACTGAAATAATTCCAATGCTTGAACAAGATAAGACCAATGTCTTTGATGACTTTGGTCTTTTTTCAGTTGAAATGGATTTGGAGAAGGCACTTATTAAATCCTACTTTTTAGAGGTGGAAGATAATAATTTAGCTGTTAACTTATCTATGGGTGTAGGTGAAATCTTCTTGAATGAAAATGATGAGATTTTTACGGCAGACAATATACCTCAGGATAGATTAAGCCCAGAGTTGATGGTAGAGCGAATTAAAGCTGAAATTGACTTTATCTCAGAGTTTTTTGCTGACTTAGATTATGATATTTCCTATAGACTAATAGAATCTGAACAAATAGAAGAAGGTAACATGTACGAAGCAGAGTTGTTTCAACTTACTGATAGAATATTAGTGAATCCAGGTGTTTCAGAATCAGATGCACATTTAATTGATGGTCAAATTCTTATTAATATAGTTCCTTCTTCGGCTTATGGCTCAGGAAGAGATGAGACTACTTCTTTGGCTGCTAAGACGTTAGACGATTTGTTGCTTGAACTACATAAACGTCAAGGGGTTCAAGAGCTTAAAGTTTTAGACCTTGGTACAGGCTCAGGTATTTTGGCGATAATAGCAGCAAAATTAGGAGTACAAAATATTAAAGCTATAGATATTGATCAAGATGCTGTTGAAATAGCAAAAGATACTGCTAAGGTAAATCAAGTTTCTAGTAATATTGAATTTACAAATGAAGAATTATATGAACAAGATAAGTTTGATTTGATACTGGCTAATTTATCATCCGAACTAATTATTAATTTAGCTAAAGATTTCCCGAAACACTTAAATAATGATAGTTATCTGATACTAGCTGGCATAAATCAGAATGATTTAGAAAAAGTTTTAGCTGAATTCAAGAAAGTTGACGATGTAAAGTTTAAGATTTTGAAAACATCTGAGTTAAATCAATGGGTAACTTTACTTTTGTCTTACAAAGGATAGAGTTTTTGCTTATAATAGATATATAAATCTTTCCAAATGAAAGGGGATAATTATGTTGAGAGTAGGTATGTTGACTTCAGGTGGTGACTGTCAAGGTCTAAACGCAGCTATGAGAGGTGTAGCCAAAACTCTATATGAATTGAATGATGATGTAGAGATATTAGGTTATCAAGATGGTTTTAGAGGTTTAATTGAAGGTGATTACAAGCTAATGAAACCAAGTGATTTTTCAGGAATCTTGACTTTAGGAGGTACGATTTTAGGTACTTCTAGACAACCTTTCAAAGAGATTGATAATTATGTAAATGGCAAAGATGGCGAGACTAGATGCGAGGCTATGGTAAGAAATTATAAAGAGCAAAACTTAGACTGTTTAGTTGTTCTTGGTGGTAATGGAAGCCATAAATCAGCAAATCGTCTATCAGAAGAAGGGTTAAATGTTATTACCTTGCCAAAAACAATTGATAAAGATATCTATGGTTCAGAAATGACCTTTGGTTTCCAGAGTGCTGTAAATATTGCAACAGACGTTATTGACGGAATTCATACTACAGCAACCTCACATGGTAGAATTTTTATCATTGAATTAATGGGAAATAAAGCTGGTTGGTTAACCTTGAGTGCAGGTGTAGCTGGTGGAGCTGACATTATTTTGATTCCAGAGATTAATTATGAATTGGAGAATGTTTTAGCCGCTATTGAAGAAAGAAATAAACAAGGTAAAAAATTCTCTATTATTGCAATGGCAGAAGGATCTAAGAGTAAGGAAGATTCTGAAATGTCTTCCTCAGATTATGCAGAAATGCTAAAAGAAAAAGGCTATCCTTCAGGAACATATAAGTTAGCTGCTGAACTATCTAAAGAGTTAGATCAAGAAGTTAGAGTTACAGTTCCTGGGCACTATCAAAGAGGTGGTTCACCATGTCCTTATGATAGAGTTTTTGCTAGTGAATGTGGAGCGTATGGTGCTGAATTAATTCTAAAAGGTAAATTCGGTAGATCAGTAGTTCAAGTTAATAATGAGATTACAAGCTTGCCTATTGATGAAGTAGCAGGAAAGAAAAATCTAGTGCCAACAAATTGTGAACTAGTAAGAGTAGCAAAAGACATGGGTATAAGTTTTGGGGATGAGTAATCATTAAGAATTAATAATTTTTTATAATAAATTAGCTATAATTTATGCACTGGGTTTTTTATCCGGTGCATAATTTAATAGAGGATTATGGTGGAAGATTTTGGCTAATAATTTTACCGACAATACAAACATAAATAAGGTGCAAAATAAGGAAGTTAATCATTCTAGAACCGAAATATTATCTAGGCGTCAAGAGCAGGAAGAGAAAAGACTGCGTCAACGCTTTTATATTATGATCGTTTTTGTGATTATAATAATTATTCTTGCCTTTGCGATGATAAATATTATTAGGTCTGAATATAAACCTAAACCTCAGTTGTATATTCTTGTTCCAGGGAATCTAGAAAAGAATATCGAAAGCAAATCATTGGTATTGAGAGATGAAATTCAGCTAGAAGCAAGTAGTTCGGGTCTAATGGCTGCTGGTGTAACCAGTGGCGAGAAGATTGCAGTTAACGACCCGGTAGCAAAAATTGTTGATTTACAAGCCGAACAGCAAAGAGAAGAGTTGGCCGAAGTTAATGAAGAGATATCTGAAAGGCAGCTAGAGCTATTAAATGAACACAATTTACCTGATGATGGATTAGTTGAAAGAATATATTCCAAGTATGATATACAGTTATCTGAATATATCAAAACTTTGCAAGATATTGCCAATGACAAACTTCCTATAGATAATACCGCTATGATACAGGAAGAGTTAAGCTTGAAGTTAAAAGAGCGTAGTGAGAACTTAAATACATTAGATTTTGAAGATGAGACGATAATTAATTTAAAAAATAAAAAAGCCAACTTAGAGTCGTATTTAAAAGATTATGAAACTCCAATAATTAGCAAAAAAAGTGGATATGTAAGCTATTTAATTGATGAATATAGTAGGAAAATAACAGAAGAAGACATTGATAAAATCGATCCTGAAACTATATTAAATGCGAATATCGATGTGCATAAAGAAAAGAATATGCTTAAACAAAACCTTAGTAAGGGACAAAGTGCTTTAAGTTTAATAACAAGCTTCGATCAACGTTTAGTGGTTCCAGTAGATAGAGCAATGGCTGCGGAATTCGAAATTGATAATATCTATGACCTTAAATTTCCAAGGGAAAATTTAGAGTTAAATGCAGTTAAATTAATTTCGGTAAAAGAGCAGGGTGAATATGCACTTTTAACATTTTATACCAGTCAAAAGATTGGAGACTTTGCAGACTTAAGATATACCCCTGTTAGCATGAAAATTGAATCGGTAAGAGGATTAAAAATACCCCAGTCAGCAATTGTTAGGTCTAAAGAGGGGAACAAAGCTGCAGTTATGGTTCTTAGAAGAGCATATGTTTATGAGCAAGAAATAGAAATCTTAGCCGAGGATGATGAATACGCAATTATTGCTAATAAAGAAAACTCGGATATAGAATTGACTGATGGAAGTGTAATAGTTCAAAATCCGGAGACTGTTAGAAATGGCGAGAAATTAATGTCGTAAAATTTCTGAAATATATTTATTAAAAGGAAAATATAAATTACTAAAGGAAGGTGGATAACCTTCCTTTTTGTTTGTCTATGAAATGTGGAATTCTTAGTTAAAAATGATAGAAAATGATGTTTTTGTTGTCTACACAGAGGAAACTATTATAAAAACAAATTAAAATGTGGAAAAGTGTTGTTGGAGAGAGTACAAAAATGTGGATAATGTGCTTTGAAAATAAAACCGTATAATTACTGTGTATACAATGATTTAGCCTGAATGAAAGTTCTTGTGTTACAAATGAATTACAAAATGAAAATCCGTCTTAAGTGGACTTGTTTAATGAAAAGTGTATGTATATAATAGACATATGAATTAATTATAGGAGTACTTGAGACATGGGCATTTTCAAAAATAGTATAGAAAGTATAAAAGATTTGTTTTCAAATTATGAAGATGAAGATTACGTATCAAACTTAATAGTAGAAGATGATGAATACTTCGAATATGATGATGAGAGTGATGATTACGATTACATCACTAACAATCAATTTGAATATGATGAACCTTCTAGAACTAAGAATGCCTATATGGATGAGTTAAATATAAATACTTCTTCTAATGACATGTACAGTATGAAGATATTTACCGAACCAGCAAGTGAGATTATTAATTCTAGAAAAAATGATTTTAATAAAGAAAATAGAAAAGAGGCAAGTGCTATGAATAATCAAGAGCCACGTTTGGTAAACTTCAAAGATGTAAATTCTCAAAAAATGCTTGTAATTAGACCTAATTCCCTAGAAGAAGGCCAAGAGGTTGCAGCTCAAATTAGAGCAGGTAAGATTTGTGTAGTTAACTTTGAAGACACAGATAGTAGATTAGCTCAAAGAATAATTGACTTCTTAACAGGTGCTGCATATAGCTTAGGTGGTACAGTTTCACCAATCTCAAGTTTGATTTTTGTAGTAGCTCCTTTAAACGTAGCTGTTTCAGAAGGATCTGGTGACAGTAGCAGATATGATGAAAATAGAGATTACTCAGATTTGAGAAGAGTAGTAAATGGTCTATAGTTTATAAAGAAACCTTTGTCTTGTTCAACTCCTTTTGATTACGAAATTCTTTATAAAGTATGACATCTAGCAAAGAACAGTTAAGCGAAGTTCGTTTAGCTGTTCTTTTGCATTTAAATGTAATTTACAAAGATTTATGCAGTGAAAATTCGGTTAAAAGATTTAAGATAATATTAACTTTTGAAACTGTATAATATTTTAATAAATAATAAGGATTGAGCGGAAGAATGAGTAATATAAGCATTAAACGTTTTAACAAAAGTAAAGTTTGGAAAATAGCTTGTTTAATACTTATTGCTTTTATTTTGTTGTTAAGATTTTGTTTTAGAAATAATTCTACTGCAGCTGAATTTTATATTAGAAATATTTATCCTACAATCACAACAATCTGGAGAGCGAGTAATAACATTATCTCTTTTTCTATTAGTGAAATTTTCGTCTTGCTATTACCTCTACTTCTAATGGTTTTAATTGTTTTAAGTGTGATTTACTTATTTAGAGCAGAAAGTAAGAAAGATTTTTTAATCAAATATTTTAAAGAATTAGCATCTATATCTTTGGCTTTAGTGACTTTTTTTATTAGTACATTTTTCTTGAATTTCGGACTTGCTTATCATAGAAAAAGTCTAGCAGACAACCTAGGCTATGAAGTGAGAGCGATAAATGTAGAGCAATTGGCTAGAACGACAGAAGTTCTGGTGGATGAGCTTAATGCAATAGCTACAAGTGTTACTAGAGATGATAATGATCAATTTATTTCAGACATAGAGCTCGAAGAATTACTAAAAACTGTTCATTTAGAGTATAAAAATCTTGCAAAGTTAAGTGACAATGATTTTCTGCGAAATTATCTTTATCATGGAGCAGTTAGAGTGAAGCCAGTAATGCTCTCACACTATTGGTCATATACCAGTACTACAGGAATGTTTATACCTTTTTGGATGGAGTCGAATGTTAATATTGATATAAGTCCGGATGAATTGATTTTTACAGCTCTTCATGAAATAGCTCATAGCTATGGTTTTGCTAGGGAGAATGAAGCTAATTTTCTGGCATTTCTTGTAGGTAGATCGAGTGAATCTATAAATATTAGATATTCTGCATTGCTAAGTGGTTTTGTGTATCTAAGCAATGCTTTATACACGGCTAACTATGATTTGCATCAAGATGTTTATAGCAATTTAAATGAAAAAGTAAAAAGTGACCTTAATAGGAGAAATGTTTATTGGAAACAGTTTCAAGGGACCGTTAAGAAAATAAGTAATAAAGCAAATGATATCTATTTAAAATCAAATGCCCAGGAGTCAGGAATCAAAAGTTATGGTGAAGTTGTGGACTTAATTGTTGCATTTTATGACAAACTAGAACATGAGAATTAATAGTATATTAGATGAAAAAATAACGTTAATAAGCTAAAATTATTATAGGTTAAACAAATAGGAAAGGGAGAGTAGCAGATGGCAGTAGAAATAATTACAGCAATTGATATAGGATCTAATGCACCTAGGTTAATGATCGCTGAGAAAGGCAAAAATAATGAACCTAGAGTTATAGAGAGTTTGCGTGCGAATTTATCATTAGGAACTGATACATACAATAAGCAAGTTATTACTGAAGAGAAGCTATCAGAACTATGTGAAATCCTAAATCGTTTCAAAGAAAAGTTAAAAGAATATAAAGTAAAAGCTGTAAGGGTAGTTGCCACTTCAGCTGTTAGAGAAGCTCTGAATAAAGATTTTATTATCGCTAGAATTAAGCAGAGAACTGGATTTGACTGCGAAATTTTAAGTAACTCTGAGGAACGATATTTACATAACCTAGCGCTGACCGAGGGCTTTCCTGAATTTGAAAAAATGAGTGAGACTGGCTGTATATTTGTTGATATGGGCGCAGGTAGCTTACAAGTATCAGCATATAAGAATAAACGCAGGAAAATGAGTCAAAACCTGAAGTTGGGATTCTTGAGAATGAATGAAGTTTTTAGTGAAATTCAGGCAAGATCTAGTAACTATGATCAGGTTATGAATGATTATATTACTGCGAAACTTTCATCATTAGAATTGTATGGTTTGCAAACTGAAGAGACTACTCTTCTTGCTGCAGGGAATGACTTAGAATATTTAAATAATTTTTCTGAAGTAGTTGAGTTTAATGATAATTTTATCACTGATGTAGAGCTTAATAAGTTATATGAATTTTTATTGCATACCTCTCCAATAGAGTTGACCTTGCACTACAATATTCCATCAGATGTTGCTGACAATATGTTGCCATTAGTAATGATTTTAAATAAATTTTTGGAACCATTGCAAATTAAGGGGATTTATTTGCCTAAAGTTTTATTAAGTAATGGTTTATTGTTAGAAATGGCTACAGATACTTATGGCTACAAAGTCGGACATGATCATATTGGAGATATTGTTTCTGCAGTTAACGTAATGGCTGTTAAGTATGGTGGTAATTTGAAACATTTGGAAGCTAAAGAGAGAAATGCAGTTGCAATCTTAAGGGTTCTAGAACAGAAGTTTAAATTTGCTCCAGACTTTGAACTTCTACTAAAAGTAGCAGTTCGTTTAAGTGAAGTGGGTAAATTTATAATTCCTGAAGATTATCAAGATGCCAGTGCTTCTATAATTCTTAATAATGAAATTATAGGTATTAGCTATCGATCCTTAGAGATAGTAGCGGATGCTGTAATGTTTTCTGTGGGAAACGAAGTTCCAATTAATGATAGATTGAACTACAGAAGTTATGCTTATCGTTTGCAAGTACTGCAAACTGCTGCAATTTTAAGAGTAGCAGATGCTTTGGAATATTCTTCAAAAAACAAAATTAATAATGTTGCAACACGCTTGAAGAAGAGCAAACTGGAAATAATTGTAGATACAAATGAGGATATTACTTTAGAACGTAGGATGCTAGGAGTTAGGTCCAGGTTACTGGAAGAAATGTTTGGAATTAATATTGATTTGAAAGAGAATTAATTCGGAGGATATTAAATGACTAGATATTTAGATAAGCAAGAAAAAGTTGAGAAAGAAAAAGACATTATTTATCCAGGGCATGAAAGGTTTATTAATAGAGAAATCAGCTGGTTAGATTTTAATGAGAGAATCTTGTATGAAGCTAGTGATCCCATGACTCCATTACTAGAAAGATTAAGTTTCTTGTCTATTACTCAAACTAATCAAGATGAATTTGTCAGTGTTCGTGTTGCAGGGTTAAAAGAACAAGTGAAAAATGATGATTATTCACGTGATATTGCAGGTATGACTGCACATGAGCAATTAAAAGCTCTTAGCAAAAGAATGCATAACTTTGTAAAAGGGCAATATAAAACATATAACAAACATCTTATACCTTCATTGGAAGATGAAAATATTTTTATTCAGAATTTTAAAAATTTAGCTACTGAACAAAGAGAGTTTGTGTATAAATTTTTCAAGAATAAACTTTATCCAATTCTCACTCCAATGGCGGTGGATCAAGGAAGACCTTTCCCATTGTTGCCTAATGAAAGTCAAAATATTGCTGTTCTGCTTGAGACTGAAGACTACAACGAGGAAGATGGTGGAGAGCAAGTTCAATTTGCTACAGTTCAAGTCCCTGTAGGTATTAGCAGATTGCTTAAATTACCGAATAAACAATTTGCAGAAGAACGTGGGTTGGATGCTAGAGAAACTCATTGTTATATTCTATTAGAGGATATAATTTATCATTATATTGATGAGCTATTTTCAGGTTATAAAATTTTAGCAAAATTAAATTATAGAATTATCAGAAATGCTGATATGTCAATTGATGAAGCTGAAACTTCTGACTTGCTTGAAGAAATTCAGAAAAAACTATATCAGAGACAGTGGGGAGAAGTTATTAGATTAGAGATCAGAAGCGATTTTGATATTAGTTTAAGAATTCTTGCAATGCTACAGGATTTTATGGAAATTAAGCAAGATGATATCTATCAAATTCCAGGACCACTTGATTTAGCTTTCTTAGGTAAATTAAGTCGAAGTCCAGAGCTGGATTATAAATCACATCTTCATTATCCGCCATATAAACCTCAAAAAGCAGCCATGCTTGCAGGGGATGATCTGAGTGATATTTTCTCAAAGATAAGAGAAAAAGATGTTTTTCTAAGCTTACCTTATGAAAAATTCGATCCAGTTCTAGAGTTTGTTAAACAAGCAGCTAGAGATCCAAAAGTTCTTGCAATTAAGCAGACCTTGTATAGGGTAAGTAGTAATTCGCCTATTATTCATTATTTGGAGGAAGCTGTTAAAAATGGTAAGCAAGTTCTTGTTTTGCTTGAACTTAAAGCTCGTTTTGATGAAGGAAATAATATTGAATGGGCAAAGAAATTAGAAAGAGCAGGAGCACACGTAATCTATGGTTTAGTGGGATTAAAGACTCATAGTAAAATTACCATGGTTGTACGTGAAGAGGAAGATGGCATTCGCAGATATGTTCACTTAGGAACCGGTAACTATAATGACTCTACTGCTAAGATTTATACAGATACAGGTTTATTCACAGCGGCTGATGCTTATGGTAGCGATGCAACTGAGTTCTTTAATATGATCTCAGGATACTCTGAGCCAAATGGTTTCAAGAAATTATTAGTTGCTCCTAGATATTTACGCTCTAGTTTCTATGACTTAATAGATAGAGAAATTATTAATGCAAAAACAGGAAAAACTGCTTGGATAATTGCAAAGATGAACTCTCTAGTCGATGAAGGTATTATTAAGAAATTACATGAAGCAAATGCAGCTGGGGTTAAAATTCAACTTATAGTTAGAGGAATCTGCTGTCTGAAGACTGGTATTCCAGGAGTATCTGATAATATTCAAGTTAAATCTATAGTTGGTAAGTATCTTGAGCATAGTAGAATATATGTTTTTGCAAATGCTGACGATCCAGAATATTTCATGGGAAGTGCTGACTGGATGGATAGAAACTTAGATAGAAGGGTTGAGATAATCTTCCCAGTAGAGGCCGAAGCAGTTAAGGATAGGGTAAAAGAGATAATCGATCTACAACTAAACGATACTGAACGCTCATTTATAATGCAAGCAGATGGAAGTTATGAGAAGTTTAGATCTAAAGATAATCCTGTTGATAGTCAAGCTGTTCAACAAGTTTTAGCGATTGAAAGATCTGGAGAGAGTGAAAATGACAAATTGATTGAGCCATTGAAAGTAGCAGAAAATCCAGATTTAGATGCTGACTTGCAAGAGTATAGTTACAGTTCTTTCGCAGAAGAGTTCAAATCAGAAATTGGCGAAATTGATGATTAATAATTGCTACATAATAGTTAGCATAATTGTTATAAAGGAATATTTAACTGGAGCTCGATTGATATAAGTAATAATTTATAAATGCTGCTCCAGTTAATTATTCTCTTGTTTATAAAAGGGATTATAACTGAATTTATTTTATAAAGGAAAATTTCATTATTGTACTTGCAAAAAAGTTTCACTTAATGTATCATACTTAAGCATTCGGTTTTGGAAGTAATGAATGTACTTAGATGCAGGTGTAGTTTAATGGTAGAACCTCAGATTTCCAATCTGACCGCGAGGGTTCGATTCCCTTCACCTGCTCCATCTTTTTTAAGGGTCCATAGCTCAGTTGGATAGAGCAACAGCCTTCTAAGCTGTAGGCCGGAGGTTCGAGACCTCCTGGGCTCACCAGAAGAAAAGCCTGTAGTAAATTACTACAGGCTTTTTTATTTTTTAAGTATTTAAGAAGAGGGAAGCTACATTGATTAGAATTCGATGATTACTATAGTACCGTCATTGCTTTGAACATCCACTAATCGTAAGCCTCTGTTCTGTCTGGCAGATTTCTTTAATATCTTGAATATTTGATTGAATTCTAATCGTTTTTGTTTTTTGTATTTTTTTCTGTATTTATTTAGTGCGTTATTAAAGTCTTTGTCATCTGAATTAATTAGAGTATTTAATTTATCTATATAAGGCTCTAATTCGCCCCCGGAAGAAGCAAAGAGAGAAAAACTTTTCCCTTTATTATTATACTGACCTAAATCATCCTTTGATTTTGAAATTTCTTTGCCTAGATAAGATGCTTTAGATTTGACTTCTTGCTTATCTTCAGAGTTTTCCCTTTCTATGGTGGTTCCATCAGCAAAACTAAGAGTGTATTTTGAAGTTCTAGCTTTGCTCAACTCTTTTTTATCATTTTCAGTTAAAACTTCATTCTCTATTTCAGGCGAAGTAATAATGTTATGTGCTTCATCTAAAAGTAGTTCTTCAGCTGTTATTGTTAATTCTGCTGATTCACTTGCTTCATTTGCTTCACTTGATGCGCAAGTATCTTGCAACTCAGGGAGGTCTTTAAGACTTTCTAAACCTTTTAAAATATCCTTTCTGAAATCTCCACTTACAGCAGAAGCAGCAATTCTAGCAGTAATAGTATTTAGAAAAAGCCCAATAGGTATTCTATATTTATTAATTATTTCTTTGTCACCTTCAAGGCGTCTGATATAAATTTTCATATTTACCTTTTATAACTTATTCAACATAAATTTCTACACTTGTACCATCTTGTGTGCTGATAGAAACAATTTTTCCTAGAACTCCACTCTCGATAAGTTCTACAATTTTCTCAAAATCTTCATTCATTAGTTCAATATTTGTACCACCCATAGTTAAGTTTGAGAAGCTGTTAGATCCAGTGGCTAGCATCTGTTTAACCAATAAAAATGGTACATTAATATTAACTTTATCATCTTCATCAATAACTCTTATTTTTAATATCAGTTTACTATAATCTCTTTCGCTTGGTTCAGGTACAAAAATAGTTTCAGGCTCTTCGGCATCTTCATTTAGTAGATAATCTATTGAAGTATCTAGAATTTTTGCGAGAGGAGCTAATAGACTAATATCTGGCGCGGCCTGATCTGTTTCCCACTTAGAGATAGCTTGAGCAGAGATATTAAGTTTTTCTGCTAGAGCACTTTGTGTTAAACCCCGTTCTTTTCTTAAAGTTGAAATTTTATTACCTAAAGTTTTCATATCAATAACCTCCGTGTTTTATGCTTATATTATCTGCTATATTTAACGGTTTGAAAATATTCCTGTAGTTGAGTTGTTTCCTTTTAGACAACTAATAGTTGAGAAAACACTCGAATTAAAGTTGATATTATCACAATTCATCACAATCATTTAACTTAAATATCAAATTAATAGTGTTTAATATATATATGCGATAAAACTTAGCATTTCGAATTACTTAGTGCTATAACTTTCTTATTTTTCCTCAAAATGGGTCATATAATTAATATGGCCCCTTTTTTTTATACAAAAATGTGTCGGAATTATTATGTAGGAATTTGAAAGAAAATGTGTTAATTTATTAAATTGTAAATTGTTTTAAGATTCAAAATATAGGCTGTATAACTTTAAACTTAGTGATAATAAACAGGAAACAGCTTAATTCATGAAAGAGGTGGGAATAATGAAGAGTGATATTGAAATTGCTAATTCCGCAAGTCTGATAGATGTAAGGGAAGTGGCTAAGCATTTAAACATTTCAGAGGATTATCTAGATTTGTATGGTAAACACAAGGCTAAAATTAGTCTAGACCTTCTAAATAATGATTGTTCCGAAACAAATAACTCTAAACTCATTTTGGTTACATCCATTAATCCAACACCAGCTGGAGAGGGAAAAACCACTGTAAATATTGCTCTCTCAATGGCATTAAATAAGGTTGGTAAAAAGGCTTTAAGTGCATTAAGAGAACCATCAAAGGGGCCTGTTTTTGGAATGAAAGGTGGGGCCTGCGGTGGTGGCTATAGTCAAATTTTGCCAATGGAAGATATTAATCTTCATTTTACTGGAGATATAGCTGCTATTGAATCAGCTCACAATTTGCTGGCTGCAATTATTGATAATCATATTTACCAGGGAAACCAGCTAAATATAAATCCCAAAAATGTTGTATGGAATAGAGTTCTAGATGTTAATGATAGAGCTTTGAGAAATATAGTTATAGGCATGGGTCCAAATACGGACGGTGTTATGCGAGAATCTAAATTTGAGATTACTGCTGCATCCGAAATAATGGCAATTCTATGTTTAGCTGAAGACTTAGAAGATTTAAGAACTCGCCTAGGTAGAATTATCGTTGCTTATAATTATTCTAATGAAATAATCAGAGCTGATGATTTGGGTGCGACAGATTCATTATTATTGCTCCTTAAGAAGGCTTTTGAACCAAACCTAGTCCAAACTATTGAGAATACACCAGCGTTAATTCATGGTGGACCATTTGCGAATATAGCTCACGGATCTAACTCTATTGTTGCCTTGAAGTTGGCAAGACAATTAGCTGACTACGTCGTAACTGAAGCAGGATTTGGTGCAGACTTAGGCGCAGAGAAGTTTTTTGATATTGTTTCTAGAAATGAAAATGTTAAAGCAGATGCTGTTGTTTTGGTAGCTACTGTTAAAGCACTTAAATACAATGGTGGACAAAAGAAAGAAGATCTAGAGAAAGAAGATCTAGATGCGTTAAGAGAAGGATTTTCAAATCTAAAGAGGCATATGGAAAATGTTCATAAGTTTGGACGTCCTTTTGTTGTTGCCATTAATAGATTTCCTTCAGATACAGAAGCGGAGATTAAAACTTTACAAGATTTAGTTTCAGAACTTGGCGTAGAGGCAGTAGTTGCCGACCCATATAATTTAGGTTCTGAAGGAGCTATAGATCTAGCTAATAAAGTGATTGAAATCACAGACAATAATGCAGAAGAAAAATTCATTTATGATTTAGAAACTTCGTTTGTCGATAAGATTGAAGCTGTAGCTACAGAGATTTATAGAGCGGATAAAGTGGTCTATTCTTCCGGAGTTAAGAACAAATTGCGTAAATTTGAGAAGGATGGATACAAAAAACTTCCAGTGTGTATTGCCAAAACTCAATATTCATTCTCAGATAAAGCTAATAAGTTAGGGGCTCCTACAAATTTTGAATTTGAAGTTACTGATGTTGAGCTTAAAGCGGGTGCAGGGTTTGTTGTTGTTAAAGCTGGAAGCATAAACACAATGCCAGGATTACCACAGAAGCCTGCTGCTATGAATATTAAAGTTGGAAAAGATGGTACAATTACAGGTTTAGCATAGGAACTTTCGCTAAGCTCTAGAGCTAGTGTTTATCTGCTATAATGTCTTTTAGTAATAATTTGATGGAGAAAATATGTCAAAAAAAACAGAAATAAAACAGAATTATGATAACCAAAGTATATCTCAATTAAAAGGAGAAGATAGAGTACGTTTGAGACCAGCAGTTATTTTCGGTTCAGATGATATTGTCGGTGCTCAACATGCTTTTTTTGAGATACTATCTAACTCTATTGATGAGGCTAGAGAAGGTTTTGGTAAGAAGATTCTAGTAAAAAGATTTAAAGATTATAGTATTGAAGTTATTGACGAAGGTAGAGGTATACCTTTGGACTACAATACAAATGAAGATAGATATAACTGGGAGCTGGTTTATCAAGAATTATATGCAGGTGGTAAATACAATACATTAGAAGGTGAAAACTATGAGTTTTCCCTTGGTTTAAATGGTTTGGGTGCATGTGCGACACAATATGCTTCAGAATTTTTTGATGTAGAAGTCGTAAGAGATGGTTATATATATAATTTGCATTTTGAAAAAGGTGTAAACCAAGGTGGTCTAAGTAAGAAAAAGACTAACAGCAAGGTGACCGGAACTAAACAGAAGTTTAAATTAGATCAAGAAGTTTTCACTGATATAGAGATTTCTCATCAATATTTTGTGGATGTTTTAAAACGCCAATCCATTGTTAATGCTGGAGTTGTTTTTGAATTTGAGGATGAGATTACTGGAACAAAAGACGAGTTTTCATATCCTGATGGTATTAAGGGCTATGTAGATGAGCTAAATGAAGCTAATTCTATTACCTCTGTAATAATGTGGGAAGATGCTGGTAAAGGTCGTGATGCGGCTGATAGACCAGAATACAAACTTAAGCTGCAGTTAGCTTTTGCCTTTAATAGAGAGGTTTCCATGCAAGAGTATTATCACAACTCTTCCTTCCTTGAATATGGTGGATCACCTGAAAAAGCTGTAAGAAGTGCTTTTACCAGTGCGATTGATAAGATTATTAAAACTAAAGATAAATACAAAGGAAATGAAGCTCATATAACTTGGCAAGATGTCCAAGATTCTTTGATATGTGTAGTAAACTCTTTCTCAACACAGACAAGTTATGAGAACCAAACCAAGAAAGCTATTAATAATAGATTCATTCAACGTTTTATCACAGATATGTTGAGGGAACATCTTGAAGTTTGGTCCATTGAGAATTCTGAAGATGCTGATAAAGTTATTGATCAAATCCTAATTAACAAGCGTAGTAGAGAGAGCGCCGAGAAGCAAAGAGTTAATGTTAAAAAGAACCTAATGGGGAAAATAGACATTAATAACAGGGTTAAAAACTTTGTTGATTGCCGTTCAAAAGATATTGATAAACGTGAGTTGTATATAGTTGAGGGTAATTCTGCTCTTGGTTCTGTAAAATTAGGAAGAGACGCTGAGTTCCAAGCAGTAATTCCTATTAGAGGTAAAATTTTAAACTGTTTGAAATCAGATATGAATCAGATTCTAAAAAACGACATTATTGTTGACTTAATAAAAGTTATTGGAACTGGTGTTGAGATTCAAGGGCTTAAGAATAAGAATATTCAAACATTTGATATCAACAATTTGCGTTGGAGCAAAATAATAATTTGTACAGATGCGGATGTTGATGGTTTCCAGATTAGAACATTATTGTTAGCAATGTTTTATCGTTTAACACCTACTTTATTGGAGGAGGGCAAAGTATATATTGCTGAGTCACCACTTTATGAATTAACTTATAGAAATTCTGGTAAAGAAGAAACCTACTTCGCTTTTGATGAAAAAGAGAAGAATATTCTAATAAATGAGCACGGTACAAAGAACTTACATATACAAAGATCAAAAGGTCTTGGTGAAAATGAGCCTGAAATGATGTGGGAAACAACTATGAATCCTGAGACAAGAAGATTAATTCAGGTAATTCCAGAAGAAAAAGAATTAACACAAGCTAGTTTTGAATTATTGTTGGGCGATAACTTAGAGGGCCGAAAAGAACATATAGCAAATAATGGTCATATTTATCTAGATCAGCTAGATTTGAATTAGAGCCACAAAAGTAATTAAAGTTTGATATTTCTAAGTAGTGAAATGGAGTATAAATGAGCAAGAAACGTAGACAAGATGATATGGTTTTAAATAGTGATGAGATTATTATCCATGAACAAGCAATTACAGAGACGCTTGAAACTAACTATATGCCTTATGCTATGAGTGTAATTGTTTCTAGAGCAATTCCTGAGATAGATGGTTTTAAACCGTCACATAGAAAGTTGCTTTATACAATGTACAAGATGGGCTTACTTAGAGGGAATAAAACAAAATCTGCCAATATTGTTGGTCAGACTATGAAGCTTAACCCTCATGGAGATCAGACCATTTATGACACTATGGTTAGATTAACACGTGGAAACGAAGCGTTACTCCATCCTTATATTGACTCAAAAGGAAACATGGGTAAGCAGTTCTCAAAGAACATGCAGTATGCAGCACCTAGATATACAGAAGCTAAGTTGGATAAACTTGCGGAAGAGCTTTTCAAAGATATTGATAAAGATGTTGTAGACTTTGTCCCTAATTATGATGGTAGCATGGAGGAGCCAACATTGCTCCCTGTTACTTTCCCTTCAGTTTTAGTTAACGCCAATCAAGGTATAGCTGTTGGTATGGCTTCTAATATTTGCCCATTTAACTTAGCTGAAGTTTGTAGAACGACTATTGCATACATAAAAGATCCTGCAGTAGATGTTCTTGAAATTATGCCTGCACCTGATTTCCCAGGAGGCGCAGATTTAATTTATGATGAAGAGAAAATGCGTGAGATCTATGAGACAGGTAGAGGTAGTTTTAAATTAAGGGCTAAGTATAGAGTTGATAAGAAGAATAATTTAATTGAGATTTATGAAATTCCATACACTACTACAGTTGAAGCTATTATTGATGCTATTGTTGACAAGGTTAAATCTGGTGAAATCAAAGAGATAAATGACATTAGAGATGAAACTGACTTACAAGGGTTAAAGATAACTATAGATTGTAAGCGCAACACAGACTATGATTTACTCATGCAAAAACTATACAAATCAACTCCTATGGAGAGTTCATTTGCATGTAATTTTAATATTCTAATTAATGGTTATCCAAGAACTTTGGGTGTAAGAAATATAATAGCTGAGTGGTTAGTCTTTAGAAGAGTTACCGTTAAGAGAGCTAAACAAGATAGTTTAAGTGAAAAAGATTCTAAGAGACACCTTTTAAGAGGACTCGAGGCAATTTTACTAGATATTGACAAAGCTATTAGTATTATTAGAAATACTGAGAAAGAAGCAGATGTAATTCCTAATCTTTGTGCTGGTTTTGATATTGATAAATTACAGGCCGAGTATGTTGCCGAAATTAAGTTGCGTAACTTGAACAAAGAATACATTCTGAAAAGAGTTTCAGAAATTGAAAATCTGGACAAGGATATTGCTGAATTAGAGAAGATAATTAAGAGTGCTAAATTAATAGACAAAGTTATCATCAAGGAATTAGAACAAGTAATAAAGAATTATTCTCAAACTCGTAGAACAACTATTGTTGCGGAAGAGAACATAGAAGAGTATGTTGAGGAAGAATTTATTGATGATTTCAATCTTAAAGTATTCCTTACAGATCATGGATATCTTAAGAAAATGGCATTGACTTCATTGAGAAGTGCAGGTGATTTGAAGCTAAAAGACAATGACAAAATCATCCAAGTTGAACAGGGAACAAATGCAGATTTACTCTTCTGCTTCAGTACTGCCGGGAATCTTTATAGAATCGCTATGGATGACTTGGAAGATAATAAACCATCAGATTGGGGTAATTACTTACCAAGTACCTTGGATTTAGATCCAGATGAGTCAATTTTCTTCGTTGTTCTTTATGGTGGTGATAGAGAGAATTATACCGGAGAGATAATGGTTGCCTCTCAAAATGGTAGAGTTTCAAAAATTGCCTTGAGCGAATATGAGACTAAAAGCAGACGTAGGAAGATCCTAAATGCAATTAATGTTAAGAAACCACCAATAGGTGCTGTTTACTTAAAACCAGGTAAAACTGATCCTGAAAATCCATATGAACGAGAAGATCTAGAGTTAATGTTGTTTGCTGATGATCAAAACGAGTTTGCAATTATAAATGACCAAGAACAAATGCTAATTTTCTCAGCAGATGATGTAGAGTTAGTAAATTCAAGATCAAATCTGGGTACAAGGATACAGAAACTTAAGAGAAATTCTTCAAGTACCGTATTCAAACCTATTATAAATTTAGAAATTGAAGATCCAGACTATTACAGGGTTAAAACTTTCCCACAAAATGGTAGATATTTACGTGGGGAGAAAAAATTAGCCAAACAAGTTGGCATAGAAGATATGAAGTAGGATACAAATGAAGATATTAATTACGGGCTTTGATCCATTTGGTGGAGAGAAAATTAATCCATCTTGGGAAGCTATTAAAAATGCAAATATAAATATTATTGGTGTAGATGTATTTAAGCTTGAATTACCTACAGAGTTCATAAGGTCTTCTTTAGAGCTTAAAAAGATGATGGAAGAAATTCAGCCAGATGCAGTGCTTTTATTTGGTCAAGCTGGTGGAAGAAATAATATTACTATTGAAAAAATAGGAATTAATTATAGAAATAGCCTGAGTTCAGATAACACAGGTTTTGCTCCAAAAAATGAAGTTATTTCATCTGAAGGAGCAGATGGCTACTTTAGCACTTTGCCAATTGATTTATTATTGCAAAGACTTAAGGAAGCAAATATACCTAGTTCTGTATCATATTCTGCGGGAACTTTTGTTTGCAACAGTTTGTTCTATTCCTTAATGGAGTATATTAATGAATCAGACGCTGCAATTAAGGGCGGCTTCATTCATGTTCCTTATATTCTAGAGCAGGTAGTAGACAAAAATCAGCCTTCAATGAGCTTAGATATGCTAAGTTTGGCTGTAGAAACTCTTGTTAAAGCCTTGGTTGAAGACTATAGAAATAATATAGAATAAAACTAAAAATGGAAATGAGGATGACTAATGTTCAAAAAATTCATTCCAGATGCGTATTACAAAAGCTTATCTAAAGTTGATCCAAATGCCTATAAAGCAAAAGGTTATAAAATAGCAGTATTTGATTTTGACAATACCTTAGCTAGTCATGGTAGTCGTGAATCAAGTGATTATGCAAATCAGCAAATTGAAAAATGGCAAAATAGTGGATTTATTGTGGCTATTATTTCTAATGCAAAGCAAGATAGAGCTGATGATTTAGCAAAAGATTTACCTATTGATATTATTGGAAATGCAAAAAAACCAGGAATTACAGCCTTTGAAAAAGTACAGGCAATGTATAAGGTTTCTAAAGCTGAAATGCTATATTTTGGGGATCAGATATTCACAGATGTATGGGCAGCTAACAATTATGGCATAGAGGTAGTTTTGCTAGATCCATTAAATAAAGAAGAACCTTTTTATATTCAGGTTAAACGCTTTTTAGAGAAAATTGTCAAAATACTTACAAAGAAGAATGAGTATTTTGATGACATAATTGCATAAAGCTAGTAAAATATAAGTTATTGAAAAGAGGAAAAATAAATTTTAGGAGGAAGTTGAATGATTTCAGCAGGAGATTTTAAAAAAGGAACAACATTTATGTTGGATAACAGTATATGTCAAGTTATAGAGTTCCAACATGTTAAACCAGGAAAGGGCCCAGCTTTTGTTAGAGTTAAATATAGAAACTTGGATTCAGGTTCAGTTATCGAGAATACATTTAACCCAAATGCAAAATATGAACCAGTAGTTTTGGAACATCATAATTTAGATTTTATTTATGAAGATGGGGATTTCTTCTATTTTATGGATCCAGAGACTTTCGAACAAACACCATTGGATAGAGAAGTTTTTGGAGATCAAATTAAATTCTTAAAAGAAGGTATGACCTGTACTATTAAAGTGGCAGAAGGAAGAGTAATTAGTGCAGACTTACCAACATTTGTTGTATTAGAAGTAGTAGAAACAGAGCCTGGTGTTAGAGGCGATACTGCAACTAATGCAAGTAAAAACTGTACAGTAGAAACAGGTGCTGTTGTTAAGGTCCCTCTATTTGTTAATACAGGTGATAAGATTAGAGTTGATACCAGAACCGGTGAATATATGGATAGAGCTAAAGATTAATTTTAGCTGTGTTTTAGTATAAAATAATAGAAAATTAAGGAATTAAATATGCCAGAAAATATTAGGAAGGATAAGGGCGAGCGTTCGATGTCACTGGGCTTTATTGCCCAATATGCTGCTGAAGCTTCTTTAAATGTAGAGGGTGTTGCATCTTTGGAAAAAAGCACAATTGCTACGATTAAAGAAGCTTTTGGAGTATGGCACGAAGGGCAAGGAGTTGAAGTATCATTCTTGCCAAATAACTCAGAGCTCGTTGATATAAATATCTATCCTAATATTTTTTTTGGTTTTAATGTTCCGGAAGTGGCATGGCAAATCCAATCAAGCGTAAAAGCTGATGTTGAAAAATATACAGGTTTGGATGTTAATTCTGTCAATGTTTATGTGAGAGATATAATTTTAAGCGAAAATTTCAAGGATGTTTCGCAGCTTGAAAAGGAGTTTGAAAATGAATAAGTTTTGGCGTTGGATTTTAGCAGTTTTATCTGTTTTAGGTATAGTTTATACATTTTTAGCTTTTTCATTGCTGTCAAAAAATTCAGCTTTAGCACAAAAATTAATGGTATTTTTGGCTAATGAAAGAAATTTTTGGACTGGATTGACAATCTTTATTATTCTTTTAATTATTTTTGCAGCTTTCGCTTATGGTTTATTTTATGCTATTTACGGTGGTAAATTTAAAGGACGAAGAAGTACAAATAGTGACTATGGTGTAGTAGAAATTGGTTCTGTAGCGATAGAAAATATAGCTTTGAATGCTGCAAAGACAGCTCAAGCTGGAATCAAGAATGCAAAAGCAAGAGTAAGTAGTGATGATGAGAATTCTTTAAATTTAACTCTTGATGTAACACTGTATTCAGATGTTGAGATTCCTCAACAAATGAGAAAAATCCAAGAACGTGTTAAAAAAGATATTGAAAAGTATACTGGTATTGCAGTATCAGAAGTCAGAATTAATGTTAAAAAAGTAGAAGTATTAGGAACTGTTGTTGAGAGATAGTTTTCGCTAGACCTAATTTGCAAAAACGAGATTAAAGATATGAAAAATTTATTTGAACCTATTTTTAAAATACTACATGGTAGAGATGCTGGTTTGATTGGTGGTGGAGCAGGTCTAGGTTTAGGGCTGCTTTTAGTAATTTTTGGTTTATGGAAAACTTTATTCATTTTGTTCTGTGCAACTCTAGGATTTATTTTAGGTGCGAAGTTCATTAAGAACTCAGAGAATTTTAGAGAGCTTTTGGACAAAATATTCCCACCGGGACGTTTTAGATAGTAATAGATAGACGAGAATATATATCAATAACAATAAACTTATAGAGGAGTGAAAGTATGAGTCGTAAAGCTGCAAGAGAAAAAGCTATGCAGGCCTTATATCAATTAGATAGCCAAAGTAATGACCTAGATAGACAAATTGAGAATTTTATCAAGGTTAGAATTATTAATGATGCAAATACGACTACAAATGAATTGGATGCCGTACAGTCTGTTTTTGATATAGATTCAAGTAATGAAGTTGCATTAGCAAAAGCTAAACAAGCAGAAACTGATAGAGAAGATCTTGAAACAGGAATAATTGTTGAATTAAATGAATCTAATCTGAAGTTTTTTAAAGATTTGGTCTATAACGTTTGGGAAAGAAAAGATGAATTGGATGAAATATATTCAAAACATCTTAAAAAATGGACTTTAGAGAGATTGCCTAAATTAGAAAAAATCTTATTAAGAATTGGCACTTACGAAATACTCTTTAGTGATGAAGTCCCTGATTCTGTTGCCATTAATGAGGTAGTAGAGCTTTCTCACATGTATGTAGATGATAAGTCATACTCCTATATTAATGCCGTGTTAGGTAAGATAAGTGACTCTAAAAACAGTTAATTAAAATCTACAATATTTAATCGGTATCTACTAATTTAAAAATTCAAAAAATGTAAAAGGTGAAATATGCAGGAGAATATTAAAAGCATAACAGTTTCTCAATTAAACCGATATGTATTCCGTTTATTAGGAAATCAATCTGTGCTGCAAAATATCTCTATTGTTGGTGAGCTAAGTAACGTCAAAGTATATTCTTCAGGACATTGGTATTTTAATTTAAAAGATCAAAATGCCCAAGTGTCATGTGTAATGTTTAAATCTGCAGCTAGTAGCTTGAATTTTAGACCAAAAGATGGTGACGCTGTAATTTTATCTGGGAAAGTTTCCTTATATGAGAGAGATGGAAAATTTCAAGTCTATGTAAATAAGATGGACTTGGATGGAAAGGGTAATCTATATTTATTATTTGAGCAGCTAAATAAGAAATTACAAGCAGAAGGTTTATATAGCGAAGAATTCAAAAAGCCAATTCCTAAATTCCCAAAAGTTATTGGAGTAGCAACTTCTAGATCGGGAGCTGTTATTCAAGATATTATAAACGTAAGTAGAAGACGCTGGCCTCTTAGTAAGATAGTTTTAGCACCTTGTAGTGTTCAAGGTGAGAATGCAGCACCTACTATAGTTAAGTCAATAGAGAAATTAAATGAAATGGAAGAGGTTGACGTAATTATTGTTGGTAGAGGTGGCGGATCTCTAGAAGACTTGTGGGCTTTTAATGAAGAGAGTGTTGCTCGAGCTGTTTTTGCTTCGGAAAAACCAATAATATCAGCTGTTGGACATGAAAGTGATACAACCATTTGTGATTATGTAGCTGACTTAAGGGCACCTACGCCTTCTGCAGCAGCTGAAGTTGCTCTGCCAAATATTAATGAAGTTTTAGAATATATGAGAAGCAAAGAATTGCAAATGTCCAGACTTTTATCTGCAAAAGTTGATTTTTCTGAGACAAGGCTATTTAATTTAGAAGATAAACTAAAAACTAATATGGTAAGTATAATTAAACTTCTTAATCAAAAATTGAGTCATTTATCAGAAAATAGATTTTTACTTAATCCTTATGAAAATCTGGATAGAAAAAAAGAAGCTGTAGATATTAATGCCGATAAATTAGAGCAGAGAATGACCTACCTGCTTAAAAATAAGGAGCAATCCTTGGCTCGCAAAGTTGCAAGTTTAGATGCACTTAGTCCACTTAAAGTTCTAGGTAGAGGCTATTCAATGTTGACTAGAACTGGAGAAAGCAAACCATTAGTATCAGCCCAAGATATCAGAAAAAATGAAGCATTGGATGTTTTTATGCAGGATGGAAAATTAAAAGTTGAAGTCTTGGATGTAAGTATCGAGAAGGAAGGAAAGTAATATGTCAGACGAAAAATTTAATATAGATATTGATGAAATGATGAGCGGAAATCTAGATGATGTAGAAAATGAAGCTAATAATATTACTAAGAAAGAAGAAGGTATAAACTCCAACGCTGGTGTAGATAAAGAAACTGAGAGCACTGATAAACCTGATTTTGAAGAGTCATTGCGAGAACTAGATAAGATAGTAGAAGAACTTCAACGAAGTGACTTGGCTTTGGATCGTTCAATGCACCTATTTAGAAGAGGTACAGAATTAGTACAAATCTGTAAAAAACAGTTAAATGCGGCAGAACACGAAGTCAAAGAATTATTGGCAGATGGTAATGAAATTGATTATATTCCAGAAAACTAGTAAGGAATTTTAATAAAATTTATTTATAGTGTTCTATAATATATATATTTATTGAAATAACTAGGAGGCTACCTTGAGAATTGGTATTGTTGCGGATAAATATAAAGACCCGAATTTCCATATATTAGAAAAAACTGCAAAAATTCTTTCTAATTTAGGAGTAGATGTAGTGTATCCAGATCAAAGAGAGGAACATCGCTATGTCGGTACTGGTTCTGCCTTCAAACATTCTTGGGATGGTGTCGATATTGCTATTTCAATAGGTGGAGATGGAACTTTTCTTTACACATGTAGAGAAATATATGGGAAAAATATACCAATAATTGGTGTAAATAGAGGATCATTTGGTTTCCTAGCTGAGATCGACTCAGAAAACTTAGAAACTTCGTTAAAAAAATTAATTGATGGAAATTTCACGAAGAAAAGTAGGCTAATGCTTGATGTTAGAGTAATAGATTTGGATGGAAAGTTGATTTATCAAGACTACGCTTTGAATGATGCTGTGTTATACAGAGGTGATATAAGTAGGATAATTCCATGTGAGCTAAATATTAATCAACGTTATATTCAGACTATACCTAGCGATGGCATTATAGTAGCTGGACCTAGTGGATCCACGGGATATGCATTGTCTTGTGGTGGTCCAATCGTAGATCCTGAATTAGATTTAGTTCTTGTAACTCCAATCTCGCCACACACTTTACAGAATAGAACCTATGTTGTTAAAAGTACAGATTTAGTAGAAATTGCAATAAAAAGTGACTATTTGTATCAACCATATCTTAGTGTAGATGGCAGAATGGCAGTGAAAATTAATAATGAACAGAAGATACAGGTTCGCAGAGCTGAGAAACAGATGGAAATAATTTGTATTGATGATAAAGAGTTTTTCGCTGAGTTGCCAGGTAAATTAAAGGCTCGCGGAATATAGTTTATTTGTATAATTTGTTTTTTTATAGAGGTATAAATTATGAAATTAGGTAAACGCGATAGACATAAAAAGATTTTAGAAATTATTAACGATATTGAAATCTCGACACAAGATGAGTTAGTCGAACAATTAAAAGAAGCTGGACTAAACGTTACACAAGCAACTGTATCTAGAGACGTAAAAGAGTTAAATATCGTAAAAGCTAATACTGCTAATGGGAAACAAAAATTTGTTGCTATGCGTTCTGTTAGTGATCCGGGTACTGACAAATTATTGAAAATTTTCTCTGAAGCTGTTGTTTCAAGTGCACATACTGGGAATCTAGTAATTATTAGTACATTACCGGGAATGGGTCAAGCTTGTGCATCTGCGATTGATGCTATGCAATCAAATAAAATTGCAGGAACTATTGCTGGTGATGATACAGTCTTTGTAGCAGTACATGAAATCTTCAGTGTGGAAGAAATTGAAGAGCAAATCATGCAATTTGCTAAAACAGGAGAGTATTTAGGTTAATGCTGAGCACATTAGACATCAAACATTTTGCATTAATAGAATCTGCTAGTCTCGATCTTGAGCCTGGGTTTAACTGCATTACTGGTGAGACAGGTGCAGGTAAATCACTTTTGCTTGGAGCTATTGAAGCTATTACTGGTAAACAAGCAAATCGAGAATTAATAAGAAAAGGAGCTGACTTAGCAACTGTTGATGCAGTATATACTGATGTTTATGACATTTTATCCCGTGATGAAGAGATAGAATCTTATTTGGATAAAGATGAAGATCAAATTATTCTTTCAAGAGAGATTAGATCAAATGGCAAAAATTTATGTCGTATTAATGGACGCCCTGTAACACTTAGTTTACTTAAATCAGTGGGGGATAAACTTGCTGATATCCATGGCCAAAATGATAGACAATTAATCTTTGATAAGGATAAGCATCTAGAACTCTTAGATAGGTTTGGGCACCAAGAAATATATCCTGCTTTTGAGAATTACCAAAAAGCTTATAAGGCTTTACAGGAAGTTAGACGTCAAGAGAAGATTTTAGTTGCAGACCCTGAAGAGCGTAAAGCTTTGTTAGAAAGTCTGGAATACCAAATAAATGAGATTGAAGAAGTTAATCCTCAAGTAGGAGAAGATGAGGTTCTAAGAGAACAAAGAGAGCTTCTCCAAAATAAGGAGAAAATAAAAGATGCTCTTTTACAAGGTTTAATTGCTCTAGAAGGTGTTGGTGAAACTAGTGGAGCTATTACGCAAATGGAGGAGCTTAGTTCTAACCTTCAAGATCTTAGCATCTGGAATAGTGAATATGAAGGCATTTTGATAGAAACTAATGACTTGATTGATGACATTTATAATCTTAAGAACAAGCTTCAAGATGATTTAGAGTATATAGAATCTCAAGGGAATCAATTAGATGAAATAATCAGACGTTTAGATAAAATTTCCAGATTGAAGAGAAAATACAATTTTACTATAGAAGCAGTTTGGGAATTTCATGATAAAGCTGTTGATAAAAGGAAAGAACTAATTGAAGCAGCTGATAATGTAGATAAATTACAAAAGAAAAAAGAACAAGTAATAAAAATTCTATATGAAAGAGCGACAATACTAAGTGACTTGAGAAAAAAGTGGGCAGATAAATTACAAGAAGGCATAGAAAAAGAGCTTAAAGATCTTGGAATGTCTGCAGCACGTTTTAAAGTTGATTTCAAGAAGTTTTCTTTGTCTGACGCTAAATCTTATGGCTTAGAAAATGCTGAATTTATGATTGCTTCTAACAAAGGATCTGATTTTAAACCTTTGTCAAAAACAGCTTCTGGTGGTGAGGCCTCCAGGGTAATGTTAGCTATAAAAGTGATACTTGCGCAGGCGGATGAATTACAGTTACTAGTATTCGATGAAATTGACACAGGTATTAGTGGTGAAACTAGTGCAATCGTGGCAGAGAAGCTTAAACTTTTGGCAAAAAGTCATCAAATCTTATGTGTAACTCACCAAGCTCAAATTGCAGCCGTTGCTGATCAACAATTCTTCATTTATAAAGCTAGTGATGATGAAACCACAAAAACTTATATTAAGCCGCTAAACAAGGAAGAGCGTGAACATGAAATTGCTAGATTGTTGAGTGGAGATTCTGATGATGAACAATCTTTAATTTTAGCAAGAAAACTGCTATATAATGCGTAATTTAGAGAGACAATTTTTCTATGTATTTAAAATATGAAGTGGACTCCAAATATGACGGAAAAACAGCCCAATTCATTCTTAAGAATGAATTAGGGCTTTCTACTAGAATCTGTAATAAAATCAAACTTAATCAAGGATTGAAAAGGAATACTTTATTTTGTAGTAACAAAGATATGGTAGAAGCAGGAGATATACTTGAAGTTGAGTTAAAATTTCCTGATGAATTAACAGGAAATATTGAAAATCCTTATGGTATAGAAGTTGTATTTGAGGATGAATGGTATGTGATTGTAAATAAACCTGCCTTATTGCCTACTCATCCACGTTTTTATGGAGATGATGGCCTTTCTACGATATTAAGTGAATATAAGCTTTATCCAGCGAATAGATTAGATATGGGTACGTCTGGTTTGGTTATTATGGCCAAAAATCCTTATGCTCAAGATATGATAAGCAAGACCCCTATACAAAAAATATACTTAGCCATGGCACATAATTTCCTTCCTGAAAAATCTGGTGTTATAGCTGCACCTATAGGAAGAGAAGAGAATACCATAATATTTAGAAAAGTCAGTAAAGAGGGTAAGAATGCTTTAACCCACTATAGAGTCCTTGCTGAATGGGAAAAGAATAAAGTTAGTTTAATTGCATTTTTGCTTGAAACTGGAAGAACTCATCAAATTAGGGTGCATTGTCGTTACATGGGTTGCCCTTTGATTGGAGATCAGTTCTATGGTTGGGAACAAACTTACAGGTATACAAAAGAGATACGTGAAAATGGCAAACTTGGATATTATTTGAAAACTGATCATAGAGATTATCATGACCCAAGTCTTGCTAGAGATTTTGAAGCTTTGAAATTAAATAGAGAGCTTCAGAGACAGTTTTTGCATGCCTACATTTTAGATTTCAATCATCCTATTACTGGTGAAGCACTTCATCTGAAAGCAAAATTAGCTGAAGACTTAGAATCATTCCTAATTAAAGTACAAGAATGTGAAGAAGAGAATATACACTATGAAAGAATTGAGGAACTTCTCCAAATAAAAATTGAGCCAAGTGTTAGAAAAAATTAATAATTATGTAAAGCTTGTGCCAGTCGTATCTTTGTGAGAAAAGTAAATTATTTTTATCAAATTATTAGTTATTCATTTGCAATAAACACAAATTTTTAATAAAATTAATGTTAGTATTCTATACAGGTGAGAGGTAAAAAGACCTCAAGCCAATTAAGAAAGAAAGTTTAACAGTTAAGAACTTAAACAATTATAAACTGTGAGATGTACTTTGAAAATTTAATATTTGGAGGTGATTACCAATATGGATTTAATGTCTTTAATTATTGGTTTGGTAGTTGGCCTCGCAGGTGGTGTCATATCGATACTGATTTACTATAATTTAGGATTCAGCAAGAAGAAGACAGAAATTGAAGCTGAGAATGTTAAAGCAAAGAAAAGAGCGGAAACATTATTAGCAAACGCAGAGAAAAATGGCGAGAGTCGTAAAAGAGAACTGCTCCTGCAGGCAAAAGAAGAAATTCATAAAGCCAAACAAGAATTGGAACGAGATTCTAGAAGTCGTCAAAGTAGCTTAGATAAAGAGCGAAATAGGATAGAACAAAAAGAATCTGAAGTTGATAATAGAGAAAAGAAATTAAATTCTAGAGATGAGAATTTAAGCAGATTGGAAAAACAAGTTGAAGATCAATTAGCTAAAGCTAATGAGCTAGTTGAGAGTCAAAATGCTGAGTTAGAGAAGATTGCAAGCTTATCTATGGAAGAAGCTAGAGAGCAGTTACTAACAACTGCGGAACAAATCTATCGTAGAGACTTAGCAGCGAGATATGTTCAATTAGAGGCTGAGATTGATGAAAAAGCTGATCGTTACGCAGAAGAAGTAATTGTAACTTCAATGCAGAGATATGCATCTGATTTCGTTGCAGATAATACAATTTCAGTTGTGTCTTTACCTAGTGATGAGATGAAAGGTCGAATCATTGGACGTGAAGGTAGAAACATTAAGACTTTCCAAAAAATTACAGGTGTAGATGTCATAATAGACGATACTCCAGAAGCAATAACTTTATCATGTTTCAATCCATTAAGGAGAGAAGTTGCTAAAGTTGCTATGGAGAAGCTTGTTAAGGATGGAAGAGTTCATCCAACAAGCATAGAAGCAGCTGTAGAAAAAGCAGAAAATGAAGTTAATAAAACTATTAAGAGTGTTGGTGAGAAAGCCAGCCTAGCAACAGGCCTAGTAGGAATTACTCCTGAGGAGATTGAATTGTTAGGTAAACTAAACTATAGAACAAGCTTCGGACAAAATGTGTTGCAACACTCATTGGAAGTTTGTGAATTATCTGGTCTCTTAGCGGCAGAATTAGGATTAGATGTCCAATTAGCAAAGAGAGCTGGTTTATTCCATGATATAGGAAAAGCATCAGACTTTGAAATGGAAGGATCTCACGTCGAGTTAGGTGTTGAGATTGCTGAACGTAACAATGAAGATGAAGTTGTCATTAACACAATTGCTTCACACCACGGTGATACAGAGCCAACCTCTGTAATCGCAATATTGGTAGCTGCAGCAGATGCTTTATCAGCAGCTAGACCAGGAGCTAGACGTGAAAGTGTAGAGACTTACATGAAACGTGTACAAGGTCTAGAGGACATTGCTAATAGCTTCTCTGGTATTGAAAAGAGTTATGCTATTCAAGCTGGTAGAGAACTAAGAGTTATTGTCAATCCTGAGCAAATGAGCGAAGAAGAGATGAAATTAACAGCTTATGAAATCAGTAAGAGAATTGAAGAAGAATTGAATTATCCAGGTCATATTAAAGTCAATATGATACGAGAGACAAGATTCACCAGTCAAGCAAATTAAAAAAAGGCCGGATTTTCCGGCCTTTTTTTATGCTTAAGTTAAGCTTTTCTTTAGAGTCCACAACATGCGACAAATAGTATTATTTAAGTTAAAATATAGAATAAGAAATAATAAATTAGTAAGGGTATAAATATGAAAAAAGTAACTAGTGAAGATCAATTGAGAGAATTTAAACCAGATATATCTTGGAAAAGATCTTTTGGATTTTTATTATTAACAGTAATACTAGTAGTCTTAGATCAAATAAGTAAGTTATGGGCAGCTAATAACGAGGTCTTACAAAATGGTGGTAAGATTGAAGTTATTCCAGGGTTTTTCCAATTTATTCATACATTAAACTCTGGAGCAGCATTTAGCTTTTTGAATAATCAAGAATGGGGAATATATTTCCTGACAGGGGTCTCAGTTGTAACTACTATTATATTTTTGACTTTACTGTTCAAATATAGTGCTTGGCCAGCAATTTTCCCAGTTGCAATTAGTGTACTGCTTGCAGGCACAGTTGGAAACTTAATTGATAGAGTAAGATTGGGAGCAGTCATAGACTTTCTGGATTTCCACTATAATGGTTGGCACTTCCCAACGTTTAACATAGCAGATGCTTGTATTACTGTTTCGGCAGTGGTTTTATTCTTCTATGTTATGTTTAAATACGATAAAGATTTAGAAAAATATAATTTGGAAATTCAAAATAATGTGAGAACTAGTAGTGAGGATAGCATTACTTTACAATAATGAAAGAAATAATACAGTTAGAAAAAAGTAATAAGAGATTAGATAAAGCCTTATCTGATTTACTTCCTGATATCTCTAGGAGTGAAATTTCACAGCTGATAAAAGACGGTAAGGTGGTTTCACATCTAGGTGTAATGAAACCTAGTTTCAAGGTTGTTGAAGACTTGGAAATAGAAATTGACTTTTCTAGCTTAATTGATAAAGACAATTTACTTGAAAACCCTCAAGCTGAAGATTTACCTCTGAATATTATTTATGAAGACAAAGAGATAATTGTAATAGATAAAGATGCAGGTATTACTGTACATCCTGGGGTTGGAAATGAGTCTGGAACATTGGTAAATGCGCTCCTATATCATTGTGGTGATAATCTGGCTATGGCAAATGGAAAAGCTAGAGCGGGTATAGTACATAGGCTTGATAAGGATACTTCAGGAATACTTGTGGTAGCAAAAACAGATGAAGCATTAATTGATTTGCAGAAGCAATTTAAAAATAGAGAAGTTACTAAGATTTATGAAGCCATAGTTCATGGTACATTTAAAGATAACAAGGGATTTATAAATGCACCTATAGCTAGAAATCCCAAAAAACGTCAAGAGATGTCAGTCCAAGAAAATGGCAAAGTTGCTAATACTGAATTCGAGATTATCGGCGAAAGTAATAATACGTCATATCTGAGAATTAATCTTTTAACAGGCAGAACACATCAAATTAGAGTGCATATGAAGTATATAAATCACCCAATATTAGGAGATCCAATATACGGATTTAGACAAGATAAATTAGCAAATGAATTATGCTTGCATGCTAAAAGTATTAAATTTAGACATCCACTCAGCAATGAAGAGATGTATTTTGAGACTGAATTACCAGCAGGATTTTCTTCAGTTCTGCAAAAACTAAATTATAATTTGCATTGTTAAAATATACTTTTATTCATGAAGTTAAGATAAAAGGAGGAGTAGATAATTTGAAAATCTTAAAAAAATTAAAAAGATTAGCTTTAATAAAATTGAATAAATTTACTTCTCGCTCAAATAATATTGAGATGGATGCTAAAGTTTCAAGTAAATCAAAGTTGAGAAGTAACAAACTATCACTTGCTCTAGGAACTATTTCAACTTTATTACTTGTTGTTTTTATTTTTATTTTGGCAAATAAGAACTTACAAGCACAGATTAAAATTAAAGAAGAACCGTTAAATAGGTTGAAAGAGCTTCAAAGAGAAATTAATGCTAAAGAAGAACAGAAAAAAAGATTAGAGCAAGAGAACTTAGAATTAAATAAAGAGTTTGAAGAAGCTAGAAATATGATGATTCAGAATATGAAAACTGAATCTACTGAATTGAAAAGTATAATCAGTGATTATGATTTTGTATTACATTTTGCAGGTATGAAAAGCTTTGAAGGTCAAGGAATAAGAGTGACACTAGCTGATAAAGAAGGTATTGCCTATGATTCGACAACTGATTCAAGTGAAATTGTCCATGACGGTGATCTGAGAATTATTGTTGAGTTCTTTAAATCAAATTATTTTGATGCTATAGCAGTAAATGGTGAAAGGATATCTCCAATGAGTCCACTACTCTGTACCGGACCATCAGTCCTTGTAAATAGAGTTTATCATTCTTCACCTTTTGTTATAGAAGGTGGTTTAGAAGGAATAGATAATATAGAAGATTTTTTCAAGCAACTTCAAGATCAACAATTTATTAAAGCAATGAAAGATAGGGGACTTAAGCTAAAAATTGAAATCGTTAAGGATATGCAGCTTAATCCTATGCAAGATGATATATACATAAATTCACAAGTTGATAGACTTGGAGGGTATAAGAATGAAAACAAATAATAAGATAGTAGCTAATATATTATTAATTGTAATAAGTGTAATTCTAGGTGTTTTAATAGCTTGGCAAATGAAGAATATAAATTCCTTAGAGGGAAGTACTTTATTTGGAAATACAAATCAGGCAGATTTACAGGAGAAAATTCAACAGCTGAATATAGTTAATGCTGAACTTGCACAACGTAATGCTGAATATAAGGAAAGTTTACAGAAATTCATAGAGCTTGGTGATGATGAAAATGCTCAACTTAAGTATTATCAAGAACAACTAATAAGAACAAAAACATATGCTGGTTTAACAGATGTTAAAGGTCCAGGAGCTATTATTACTTTAGACTCTAGCGCTAAAGATGCAAAAGTTAGTGTTTCATCCTTACTAGTTATAGTAAATTCTCTAAAAGCTAATGGTGCTTACGCTATTTCTATTAATGGTGAAAGGGTTGTGGCTTTGACCGAAATCAGTGAAACAGGAAGTGGCGAGAACACTAAAGTTGTAATGAATGGTACAAATATCACCAGTCCAACAGGCTATGAAATTTCTATTATTGGTGAAGTTAAAAAATTACAAGATTACTATAGATTCTCTAGCCAAATATGGAATCACTTACAAAGTCAAGGTGTTGTAGTCAATATGGAATACCCACAGGAGGTTAAGATTCCAGCACTATCTGAAAATAGTCCTGCCTATAGACAAAATTTATTAGAAGTTATACCAGATGAGTCCACAAATAATACTGAAGTGGAAAATAAATAGCTTTATGCTTATTTAAGAATTTAAAAATATGATATGTAATATTCGATATTAACTTAGAAGGAGATTTACATTTGGAAAAAATAATACATATTGATGAACAAAGTATAATTCAGAATATTATTGGCGTTAATAATAAAAATGCTAAGACAATAGAAAATTATTTGAATGTGATTATAGAACCCAATTTACTAGGAATAAAAATAATTGCTGAAACTGAAGAAGAACTAGATTTAGCAGATAAAATAGTGAGTAAAATGTTGCACATATCAAAAAGTAAAGGTGAAGTAGACGATCAGTTAGTCAATTATTTATCAGGAGTGAGCGCAGATAAGAAGAAAAACATCGCTGTATATAACCCGGACTGGATAGGACTTAATGCCAAAGGGAAAGCTGTTGTTTCAAAAACTTTGGGACAGAGTAAATATATAGAAGCAATACGCAACAATACTGTTACGTTCGCTATAGGACCAGCTGGTACAGGAAAAACTTATTTAGCTGTGGCGATGGCAGTTCAGGCTTTTAAGAATGAAGAAGTTGATAGAATTATTTTAACTAGACCGGCTGTTGAAGCAGGCGAAAATTTGGGATTCTTACCAGGTGACTTGCAGACTAAAGTTGATCCATATATGAGACCTTTGTATGACTCTTTAGCTGACTTAATGGGTTATGAGACGTATACACTTAATATGGAAAGAGGTTTGATAGAGGTTTCTCCGCTAGCATATATGCGTGGTAGGACTCTTGATAACGCTTATATAATTTTAGATGAAGCACAAAATACAACACCAGAACAGATGAAAATGTTTTTGACTAGATTGGGCTATGATTCTAAAATTGTAGTAACTGGTGACACTACACAAATTGACTTACCTAAAAACCAACGTTCAGGTCTAATACATGCCCAAAGAGTTTTGAAAAATGTAAAAGGTATGGCATTTGTTGAGTTAGATGACAGCGATGTAATGCGTAATCCTATAGTTCAAAGTATAATTAAAGCTTATGATAAGTATGATAAAAACTTCGAGCAAAATAGACAAAAGAAAAAAGATGATACTAAGGAAAAATAGTTAATTAAATTTTTAACTTTAGTTAGTCTAATTTTGAGTGCATAAGTTTATTAAATTAGATTTATAATGTTAAAGGATAGAACAGAAGGGAGAGAATAAGTGAAAGGAAAGATTAATTTAAGTAGATTTATAATATTTTTATTAACTGTACTTATATCTTTTGCAGTTCTATTTGTTCTATATTCAGCTACTATTCCAAAAAAATATGACTTAGCCGTAGGAGATAAAGCTCCAGAAAATATAGTATCATCCAGAGCAATTGTTAACAAAGAAGCTACCCATCAGAGAGCATTAGAACAAGCGCAACAGGTTCCTGATGTTTTCGTAAGATCAGAAACTTTGTCAGATGAGAGTATGCGTAAGTTGAATGTATTTTTTGATTCTATAGATAAATACAGATCGCAACTTTATATTGAAAAAGTTGAAAATCCTGAAGTAACTGAAACTACTAATAAAGATAATAATGCAAATAATTCAAACAACAATACAGAAGCTAGTACTGCTGTTGAAAACGAATATAAGGGTAGAGTACCTAACGATGAAGAAATTAGTGCTGCTACACAAAATATTATTGAAGAACTACAGAATGAAAAAGATTTACAAGTTGAAGAATCAATTATTGATACTTTTATTAGAACAAGTCCTTCAATATATACAGCTGTGAAAAAGAATGCTCTTAATATTGCAGAAACTATAATGTTGGGTGATCATGATAGTACTAGCCTTTTGGTTAGCATAACTAGTAGAGTTAATTCATTAATTGAGAATAATGCTTATTATAAAAATGAATATAATCAAATAGCTTTGTTGCTAAAATCATTACTCAAGCCTAACATGATATTTGATGAAGCGGCAACTAAAGCTGCTAAAGAATCTACATACAATAGAATTTATAATGATCCTGTTTTGATCCCTGCTGGTAATACTATAGTAAACAAAGGTGAAACAATAACCGCTGAAAAATTCCAGATGTTAGATGAATTAGCATTGATAGAGAAAAACAGTATAGATTGGGGTACTTTAAGTTCATTGGTATTACTATATTCATTAGTTATATTCTTGATGTGGATATATTTTAGATACCAAGATAATAAGAAGCTTAGAACATATAATGATTGGGCAGTATTGTCAGCAATTCTTTTGACAACATTCTTTGCATCTACATATTTAACTAGTATATCTCCACTAATTTTGCCAGTTTATTTCGTTGCAATATTAGTTGCATCTTACTTTGGTTTGAGAACAGCTTTAGTACTAAGTTTGTCTATAGTAATATTGCTATTACCAGTGACTCAGATGAATCTCCAGTATTTATTTGTAGCTGTTTTAGGTACAACTACTTCAGCTTTAATTGCTTCAGCTTCAAGTTCGAGACAGAATAATACCTTGACCATTATTGGAGCCACTGCTACTAATTTTGTTGCTTCTATTTTGTATTCTTCACTGGTTCAGCAAAGTACATACATAATGCTACAAAGTGCTATTATGGCAGCTTTAGCAGGTTTTCTTTCTGCTGTCTTAGCGATTGGTGTAGCACCTATAGTTGAACTATTCTTAAGTACAGTTGCACCTACAAGATTAATAGATTTAGCAAATGCTAACCATCCACTCTTAAAACGTCTTTTCCTAGAGGCGCCTGCTACATATCAACATAGTATGATGGTTGCTAATCTAGCAGAAGCGGCGGCAGAACGAATAGGCATTGATACATTATTAGCTAGAGTTGGAGCCTATTACCATGATGTAGGTAAATTATGGAACCCACAAATGTATACAGAAAATCAAGGTAGTTTTAATCCTCACTCTCTTTTGAAAACAAAGGAAAGTACCAGAATTATTTTTAAACACGTTAAATTTGGACAAAATATAGCGAGAGAATATGGCTTACCTGAATCTGTAGTAGAGTTTATTCAACAACACCATGGTACAACTATTTTACAGTTTTTCTATACTCAAGCTTGTGATGAGGCGGAAGAGATGGGAATTCCTTTGCCAGCAACTAATGAATTTAGATACCCTGGTCCAAGTCCAGTGAGCAAAGAAATTGCTGTAGTTATGCTTGCTGATACTGTAGAAGCGGCTATGAAGTCCACCGGTTTAACTGATATTGATGAAGTAGAAAAATTAATAAGAAAATTAGTTAGAGGAAAGGTTGATCAAGATCAATTAGTTAATTCTGGTCTTTCTTTCAAAGATGTAGAAGAGATTATGAATGCCTTTATCCATGTATATGAAGGTTTATTGCACGAAAGGGTTAAATATCCAGATGATAATAGAATTAAACAAGCAAATAGATAATTATGATATTGATTTCATTTTTCCGTATATTGAAAAAGCTTTAACATATGCTCAAAAAAAGGTTATAGCAGAAAACTATAATAAATTAGAATTAGAAAATATCTTACCTGAAAATATAACAGTTGAAGATTTTGATTTTTATCTAAATGTTAGTTTCGTAGATGAGGAGACTATAAGGACTCTAAATAGAGAAAATAGGAATATAGATAGTGTTACAGATGTTTTATCATTTCCTACACTTGATATGGAACTGGGTAAATTTTCAGATTTGGCAGAGTATGATTTTACCCCAACTTTCGATTATGAGGAAACTGATTTCGATGAGGAATTAGATGAACCAAGCCAAGATAAAGATTATATTTTAAATCTTGGTGATGTAATTATTTGTGTTGAAAGAGCCATTGAACAAGCTGAAGAATATGGACATTCTCTTACTAGAGAAATGACCTTCTTAGCTCTGCATGGTTTGTTGCACGTTATGGGCTATGATCATGAAGAATCTAGAAGTACCGAAGAATTAATGTTCAGGCTTCAGGATGAAATCTTAAATGAAGTGAATATTACTAGAGACATACGAGATGAGAAAAAGATTGAATTACAAAGTAATTGCTCTCCTTCAAATGAATTAATTTCTGAGTTAGAGTCACATGTTAATGAAGTAGAAACAGAAGAAGCTTTTAACCCAAATTTTAAAACTGGATATATAGCAATTTTAGGTAGACCCAATGCGGGTAAATCAACTTTGCTGAATAATCTCTCTGGAAATGTTTTGGCCATTACTTCACCAAAGGCGAAAACTACAAGACACAATATCAAGACTGTTTTGGATGATGGTGAGAGTCAGATGATTTTCATTGATACTCCAGGTATTCAGAGAGCAAATAATAAACTTGAGCGTTATATGGCAAGTTCTGCTTGGGGAGCTCTAGAGATTGCTGATGTAGTACTTCTACTTGTAGATCCTCGAAGAGGCGGTATCACAGAGGTTGAGCAAACAGCTTGTAAGAAAGCTGAAGAATTAGGCTTGCCATTGATATTAGTTTTAAGTAAGACAGACATAGCTAACAAAGAGAAAATGCTTCCTCTAATCAAAGAGTACACAGACAGATTTAACTTCGTGGATGTAGTTCCTATATCGTCAAATAAAAATGATAATATTGATGTACTATTGGAAGTTATAAAAGAGCATTTACCAGTACAAGATAGAATATATACAGAAGATGCATATACTGATCAATCTGAAAAAGCTTTGGCAGCTGAATATATACGTGAAGAGATTTTGCATTTGCTTTATCAAGAAGTTCCTCATGATGTCGCTGTAAATATTGATAAATTTACCGAGAAAAATAATTACGAAGGAGAGAGAAGCCTGGTAATAGTAGAAGCTACAATCCTTGTAAATAAAGCAAGTCAAAAAGGTGTTATTTTGGGTAAATCTGGTCGTATGCTTAAGAGAATCGGTAGCAATGTTAGGAAAAAACTTGAAGATCTTTATGAAGCTAAAGTCTATCTTGAATTATTCGTTCGAGTCCAGAAAAATTGGAAGAATGCAGACAATGTTCTAAGAGATCTTGGATATACTGAAGGTGGAAATGGACCAGCTGAAGTAGACATTATTCAGTAGGTCTAATAAAAGGAATTTATTTTATATTGAATAGATCTAAGTAAGAGTTAAGTTAGAAGGGATTATATTATTTATGGCTAATGTCAAAGTTAAAGGTATTATAATCAAAATGACTAATTTCCAAGACTATGATAAATATATCAGTATTTTAACTCAAGATTTGGGTCTGATTTCAGTGTACTGCAAAGGTATTAGACGTCCCAAAAATAGACTTAATAGTTTCTGTCAGCTGTTTAGTTTTAATGAATTTGAGCTTTTTTACAATAAAGAACGCTATAGTTTAGATGATGCAGCAAGCATACAGACCTTCAAATCCATTCAAAAAGATATTTATCTATTAACAGCGAGTTCTGAAATTGCGGAGATAATGCTCGATAACTTACCTCAAGGGGATAGGTTTATAGATAATTTTAATTTTTACGAGTTTATGTTACGTTGCCTTTATGAGTTTGATAAGAATACAAAGGATCCAAGACTAATCAGTAATGTAGCTGAATTTAAGTTATGCTGTGAGTTAGGATATAAGCCAATGCTGGATAAATGCTTCTACTGTGAAGACCATTTGGGCAAGGATGATGATAAAGTTTTTATTGATATTGAGAATGCAAGACTATATTGTGAACGTCATGCACGTGATATAACAACAAACAAAATAAGCAATTCCTGTTACAGAATAAGCCCTGCACTTTTGGCAGCACTTAGATATATGGTAAATGCAGAAAGTAATAAAGTTTTTTCCTTTAATATTGGAGAGAAAGTATTACAAGAATTAAGTATTTTTACTAAGCATTATTTATCAGAACACTTTACCAAAAATTACGATAAATTAGCAAAATTAGATATGTTTTTCTAGAAGCTAATTAATTATCTGGACCCAATAATTCCTTAAGTTCTCCCATGTTATTGGCTACTTCAATTTCCCAATCTTCAGGAAGTAATTGACGGTACTGTGGTTTGTTGTAACGCTCATCGATTAGAAGAATGAATCCTGTATCAGTTTCAGAGCGAATAAGTCTACCAGCTGCTTGAAGAATTTTACTTACTGCAGGATACAAATAGGCGAAATTAAAGCCATTATGAAATTTATAATCATAATATTCTGACATAATATTTCTCTCAGGACTTACTTGAGGAATGCCTACACTTACTATGGATACTCCTGTTAATGTATCACCAACAAGGTCAATACCTTCACCAAAAATACCTCCAAGCACAACTATACCTACAACTATCTTATCTGGATCTGGTGCGGCGAATTTTTCTAAGAATTTTTGGCGCTCTTTCTGACTCATGTTTCGCTCTTGTTCTACCCAAATTATATTTCTTCCGTTCAAAATTTTCTTGAGCAGAGGCACAACAAGATCTATGTACGCAAATGATGGGAAATAAACAAATTGTTGACCACCTTTGAGAAGTATTGAAAGAGCTAAAGATTTTGCAATTTGGGCGGCACTAGTTTTTCTTTCTTTATATGTTGTTTTAGCATAGTCTGCTATAAATACTTCTAAATTTTCTGGAGGGAAAGGGGAGTATAAGCTCAAAGTGTTAGGTCTATTATCTCTTTCATTTCCACAGAAATTATAAGCAAAATACTCAATAGGTGTTAATGTAGCGGAGAAGAAAATTGCTGCATGTTTATTTATATAGGTCTTGCTTATCTCAGCAGAAGTATCTAAACATATTAATTTTAAATATACATTGTTCTTAAATTTTCTAGCACAAGCAACATAAGCATCACTCCAAAATTCATCTGTTATTCTTATAAAAAACTTAACTTCTCCAATTATTTCAACTAGTTTCCGATGGGCTTTTGGATCTATAATATCTTCCAAAAAGTTTCTGGCATGCTGAACCCAGGCAAGTAAAGCTTCATTTAGATTTCTTAACTTAGAATTTGTAGCACGAAAATTCTCTGCTTGTACAACCCTGATATCTTGGGTACGCTCAGCATTATTTAAATTCACCTCAAGTTCATCAAATCCATCCTTACCCTCAGAAATTGCATGTTCTAGTTTGTTTAAATAACTAATTATGTAGTCATTATATGAATACAATCTCATGTTTTCATTAGGCAAGAGAGTCTTCACGTAGTTAAAATCTTCTTTGTCTAATGTAGCAGAATACATATCTCTAGATCTATCTATCAGGTTGTGCGCTTCGTCAACTAGGACAATTTGAGGTTGACCCTGCTTGGAAAAATAGCGCTCAAGCTGAATTCTAGGGTTGAAGACATGATTATAATCACAAATAATTACATCGCAATGCAAAGATACATCTAGACTCAATTCAAAAGCGCAGACCTTATGTTTTTCTGAAACTTTTTTTATTATCTCTGCATTAATATCTTGAATTGGCCAGAGGTCTTCTAGTGCACCAGGTAAGTTGTCATAATAGTTTAAAGAATAAGGACAATCTGTTGAGTCTTTATGATAAGGGCAGATTTGCTCTTTAGCCATCAATGTAATAGAGCGCAAAAATAGACCTGAATTTTGACGTAGGTCCTCAATTGCATTTTCAGCAGCTACTCTGGTTGAAGTTTTTGCAGTTAAGTAAAAAATATGCTCAAACTTATGATTAGCTAATTGTTTAATGGCAGGGAAGAGAGCGGAAATTGTTTTCCCTGTTCCGGTTGGAGCTTGGGCTATTAGTGGTGTTATGGTTTGGATGTTTCTATAAACTTCATCCATAAAATCTTCTTGTCCAGAACGTATCTGAGTATAAGGGAATTCCATATTTTCAATACTCAAGTCACGACGATTTTCACGCTCTTTGATGCTTAGAGCCATGTTCATGTATTTATTACATGTCTCAACAAACCAGGACTCTAGGTCATCCCAACTGGTATATTTAAATTTAAAATCACATTCCAAGGTTTCGACAGAAACATACGCAAGAGCATAAGGTATTGAATCAGGAATCTCTTGTCCGGTTTTGAGCTTATTACTCCAGTACATGTATGTGTAAATTTTTGATTGAAGCCAGTGAATTTTTTCACCTTCATATGGTATCTCGTTAAGAGGTCGGTTTACTGTTTTAACCTCAATAATAAAGTCTTCCTCTGGATTTTCTTCAAAATTAAAAAAACTGATATTATTTTCATCTTTAATAGGCTGTAATAAAAGATCAGCACGCCCTGATACTTCAAGTGCATCGATTGAAAAAGAGTTTTGCTTAGGGACAAAAACAGAACTATCTTCATTTGAAGAGATCTTTGAGAACTCATATATACTATCTAATTTCAGTTCAGAGGTAATATCATAGTTGCGAAATTCAGCTTTTATTTTATTTGCAAAAGCTTGATGAGTTCGACTACCTTCTCTAGCACTTAAGCTGGAGTAGTTAATCTGGTTAATACTTCCACTACGATATAGAGTTTCAACTAGAGTTCTAGCTGCTACATGAATAATATTGTTTTCTGATTTAGCTGAAATGTTTGCCAAAGCTTTTTCTTCCTTTACATTAATAGAGTAAAAAAATACCACTAGATATAGAGTTTAACACTAATCTAGTGGTTGAATGTATTATTTTAGAAAAGCAAAACTATTCTTCAGCAAAATCTTTGAGGGCGGATTTAACCTCTTGTTTATTAGCTTTAATCAAATCAATTCTAGCTTCAATTTGTTTTGCGGACATTTCAATATTTCTCTTAATTGCAAAATTATCTAATTCACTTTCGAAGAAATCGTTGAATTCTTGTAATCTTTCTTCAGTCTGGAATACATATCCAGGGATTCTTACAAAACTATCAAAACTCATATCACCGCCGAGTGCGACTTTTAGCCATTCCCAGTTGTCACGAGCCCAGTTCCAAACATCTTCTTGGCAGAAGTCTTTACGTAAGAATGAAGAGTACCATGAAGCTAGATCTTGAGGTTTAACAATATCTTTGTTCTTCCAAGTACCAATAATCTTTTTGAGATTATTCTGATCTTCTGTGAATGCTAAAGCTGATTTAATGTCATCCTTAAATGCTACATTGCTACTGTTTTCATAAAGTTTCAATAATTCGCTAATTAAGTCTTCAGATTCAAAATGTTTGACTTCAGTTCTAAGAACGAAGAAACGTATTGATGCAGGAAGCTCTTCCAGATTGTTTTTATTATCTGTGAAAAGTTTATGTGCCTCAGTAACTGCAGGTTTATATTCTGCGAAAAGCATATTACTTATTGCTATTTCTCTGACAATTTCATCATCGAAGCTATCATTTTCTTTTGGTAAGAAGCCTAGGCGATTGAAATTGTTTATATTTGAAAGTAGTGCCAAAGCTTTCAAGTTAGCTTCGCTATCATCCTCAGCATCAACAAATAATTCTAAACCTCTTAAAATTCTATTGTTTAGTCCAACCAACATGTAAGCTTGCTCATCACTAAGTTTCTGAACAAATTTAATTAGATTGGCATAAGGTATGCGTTGACCTTGAGCTAATAATAATTGCTCTTGCACTAGCTGATATTTATTAATTTTATCGTAGCTCTTGAAATTGTCTAAAATATCTTTTAACAAATTATCATCATAATTAGTGATGTAGTGAGCCATGTTATTAAAATTAAGTCTGAAAGGTTTACCGTATTTTTCTCTTAATTCGGAGTAGGAGCTTATCTCAGTTCCTTTATCGGTATAAGTAAAGTTAATATCTTCCCAAGTACTGTTTAGTGGAATTTGATATAGCCTGTTTCTATCTTGATGAGGGCCAATAAAGAATTGTTCTTGATCTAGTTTAATTGCATCTCCATCAAGCTCTGCACTAACAACAGGATATCCAGGTTGAGTCAACCAAGAATTCATAAATTCACTAATATCTTTGCCTGAAACAGAGGAGAGGGCAGACCACAAATCTTCACCACTAGTATTTTGGTATTGATGTTCATTAAAGTACTTATTCAGTCCTTTGGCGAAGATTTCATCACCTAGAGCGTAACGAAGCATTTGTAATAAACGGCTACCTTTAGCGTAAACAATAGCAGCATCAAAAATTGTATTTACTTCATCAGGGTGTTTGACTTCAGTTTGTACAGATTGTACTCCATCAGTTGCATCTCTATTTAGTGCAGCAGGAACGTCACTGCTTTGGAATGATTCGAAAATATTCCAACTTGGTTCTAAAGCGTTTACACAGACGTATTCCATCATATTAGCAAAGCTTTCATTTAGCCAAAGATTATCCCACCAGTTCATAGTTACAAGGTTTCCAAACCACATGTGAGCTAATTCGTGTGAAATTGTTAAGGCAATTCCTTGTCTATGTTGTAAACTAGTATTTTCGTTTGCTATTAAGTACATCTCACGGTAGGTAACAAGACCCCAGTTTTCCATTGCACCTGCTGAGAAGTCAGGCAAGGCAACGTGCAATGATTGTGGGAGAGGATAAGGGAAGCCGTAGTAGTCTTCAAAAAACTCTATAGCTCTTTTGGCTATATCTAATGCAAAATTAAGATGTTCTAGTTCATGTGCTTTTGTTGAGTAAACAGCAACTTTTGTACCACTATTTGTTTCAGTTGATATTGACTGGAGATCACCTAATGCGAAAGCTAAAATATAAGTAGACATTCTTGGTGTAGTCATAAATTCCCAAATACCAGTTTCAGACCCTTGACCAACTTTAGCTTCTGGCATGTTTGCTAGAGCAATTTCTCCATCTTTTTGGTCAAATTTAAGTTTTAAATCAAATGTAGCCTTAGCAATAGGTTCATCTACACAAGGGAAAGCCTGTCTGGCAAAGTGACTTTCAAACTGAGTTGCAACTAATTCTTTCTTTTGGCCATCATGTGTATAATAACAAGGATAAATACCATCCATGTTATCTGTGATATTACCACTGTAATCTAGCTCAATAGTAATTTCGCCGGTTTGATTAGCAGCGATTATAATGTGATCATTTTCGTTATCTATTTCAAAACTAACTGCCTTACCATTTATTCTTACTTCTGAGATATGTAAATCTTTTTGGTGAAGTTTGAATGATTCTGACTTAGCATTAGCTTGAATCCTAGTTTTACCAGAGAATGTTTTGCTTTTACGATCGATATCAAAAAACAAATCATAATGAGAAGGGACCAGGTTATTTATTAAATGTTCAACGGTTTTCATAGTAAACTCCTTTTTATTTATAGATGATTAGATGATATCCACGGATATCATTAGTTAATAGTAAACCTTTTAATTGTGATTACCATTGTAATAAAAATTGTAATAAAAAACTTTAAAATATTGCTTGATTATTTTTTGTTTAACATATATACTGTCATTCACGCTCAGTTTTTAGTAGTTATTTGTTTGCAAAAATAATGATTTTAAAAAGAGCTTGACTGAATGAACTTTGGTTTATATAATCTTATTCGTTGCTTGAATAGTTGAACGGCAACGGGCCTTTAGCTCAGTTGGTTAGAGCAGTCGGCTCATAACCGACCGGTCCTGGGTTCAAGTCCCGGAAGGCCCACCACTATAAACAGGCAAGGACATGGGGGAGTTCCCGAGCGGCCAAAGGGGGCAGACTGTAAATCTGCTATCTACGATTTCGATGGTTCGAATCCGTCCTCCCCCACCAGTTTAAAACCACCGGCAAACCGGTGGTTTTTTATATTGATAATATTTTGATCTGCGACCATGGCGGAATTGGCAGACGCGCTAGCTTCAGGTGCTAGTGTCTTTTAGACGTGCAGGTTCAAGTCCTGTTGGTCGCACCACTTATTAGAAAGAACTATCTGTTTTTCTAGTGGTTTTTGTCTTTTTTATTTACCATATTTTGATAATATATTAATTTAAAATATAAATAGCTAATTCAACATGTGATAAACTTAGAACAATTAAATATAAGGAAAAGAGTATATGAGCCTAACATTTATGATTGAAGCCTTAAAGTTCAATAAATTGAAAAGTAGAAATACTATTAAATACATTTTTTTGATAGTTTTTTTGCTTAATTCGTTGTTTTTATTATTTCCTCTTGGAGATAAAGATTTATCACCTTTCATAAATTGGGTTTACAATAATGGGAATTTGTTTAATGAGACTAGGTATCTTTTGCCAGATGCAAATGCAAATAGTATTTTGTCTTGGGGAAATATTATTTACCTATCATCTCAACTAGTGATGAAATTGCTTAATTTGGCATTTGTATTTTTATATGGAGCTATAGCTTTGGGTGATTATATAGGCAAGCCAAGTTCAGAAAGTATAGAAACCTATCTGAAAAAAATTCCCCAATTATTGCTATTTCTAGCTTTACTAATAGTCCCATTTGTATCTGGAGCATTCCTATTTATGCTACCTTTTTATATAATCCTTACTAAGCTAGTTTTCAGTATGTTTTATGTTTATGAAGATAAGGAAAAGTTAAGTACAGCCTTGTCTGAAAGTTTCTATCAAACTAAAGGAATAACTTTTAGTTTGGTTTGGTCTTTAATCATTTTAGAATTTGTATTAAGTTTAATTAGAAATCTATTGGCCTTGCTTGTACCTGCTAATATTGTTGGATATAGTTTGATTACAGCTTTTTCAACAGCGGTTTCAGTATTTGTGATTGGTAGATTATTTACTCTTTATTATATATATTATGCAAAAATAAACCCTAGAGGATTGGTAAGAATTGAAGGTTCTGTATTTGATATTGTGGATAATATCAAACATATTCAGGAGGAAATTTCTGGCGAGCCTAGAGATTGATATAGCTATTTGAACATAGTTTTTACGGGACGATTTTTGCTATATTTCTATATGATTTATAAAGAATTTTTGATTGAAGTAGTTTGGGAGAAAGAATGACAGATTACACTTATATAAAAAGTGAATTGAAAGATTATGAAGATAAATTAGAGAGTTTGGAAAAAGCTCTCCATATTGATACTAAAGCATCAAGATTGGAAGAATTAAAACAAATTTCTCAAGAACCTAATTTTTGGACTGATCAAGAAAGAGCAATTGAGATTCAAAGTGATATTAAACAAATGGAAACTGGAATAGAAAGCTTTAATAATTTAAAAGCTCAATACGAAGACTTGTTTGTTCTAATTGAATTAGGTGAAGAATCTGGTGATAGTACTCTTGATGAGGAGTTAATGGATCAAATTGCAGAATTCAAAAAATTATATGAGCAATTATTCATGGAAACCTTATTTACTGAAGCTTATGATGAGAATAATGCATACTTAAGCTTACAAGCTGGAGCTGGTGGTACAGAAGCAATGGACTGGGTAGAAATGCTTTTGCGTATGTATCAACGTTATGCAGAACAAAATAATTTCGTATTCACAATTAATGATATTTTGCTAGGGGAAGAGGCAGGAATTAAAAGTGTAGATTTCTCAATAGAAGGTAAATATGCTTATGGATATTTGCGTTCTGAAATGGGAGTGCATCGTTTAGTTAGAATTAGTCCTTTTGATTCTTCCGGACGTAGGCATACATCTTTTGCTTCATTGGAAGTAGTGCCAGAAATAGATGACAAAATTGAAATAGAAATAAATCAAGATGATTTAAGGATAGATACCTATAGAGCTTCAGGAGCTGGAGGACAACATGTTAACAAAACCTCATCAGCGGTTAGAATTACTCACTTGCCAACAGGTATTGTTACAGCCAGTCAGGCGGAGCGATCTCAACACCAAAATAAAGATGTTGCTATGCGACAACTAAAATCTAAATTGGTGGCTTTAGCTCAAAAATTGAATAAAGAAAAAATTGATGATCTGAAAGGTGAACAACTTGATATTGCTTGGGGAAGTCAGATAAGATCCTATGTTTTTCAACCTTATACAATGGTAAAAGATCATAGAACAAATTATGAGACTGGTGATGTAGATGCAGTAATGGACGGAGATATTCAAGGGTTTATATTAGCATTTTTATCAAGTGAAAAAGAATAAGTTAAGTATAAATTTAATTAGATGAGAAGATTATAAAAGAGGTATTATGGCAATTGCAATATTTGGTGGAACTTTTGATCCAATTCACATAGCACATGAAAATATAGTAAAAGAAGCAAGTAAACTTAATGAAATAAGAAAAGTTATAGTTATCCCAGCCGGGAACCCACCACACAAAACAGATAAATGGGTATCTTTTGCTAGTTATAGATTGCAAATGACAGAAATCGCACTTGCAGGTTTAAAAATAGTAAAAGTTTCTCGATATGAAATAAAAAGAAAAAATAAGTCCTATACTTTAAAAACCATAAAACATTTTAAGAAAAAGTATAATGATGAAAAAATATACTTGATAATTGGTGGAGATTCATTTTTTTCTTTTGAAAAATGGTATAAATTTGAAGACATTTTGAAAATTGCTACACTATTAGTGGTAGAGCGACCAGGAGAAGATGGTAATCTAAACAAGCACAAAAAATATCTTGAGAACAAGTATTCTGCTAACGTAGAGTTTTTGAAGATGGAGACACAAGATATATCAAGTACTGAGTTGAGAGAAAAGTTGCTAAAAAAGGATTATGATCTAGAAGGAATCAACCCAAAGGTTTTAAACTATATAAAGCAAAATAAAATTTATAGAAAGAAAAGAGACCTCAATAAAATTTTCTCTGCTGAACAAATAAAAGAACTTAGAGAATATGAAAGAATTTTATTCTCATTACTTTCAACGTATAGAGTTGGTCACTGTGTTAATGTAATGTACAAAGCTATAGATATTGCTGAAATAATGGGAGAAGATCTGTTTACTGCTGCTGTTGCAGGATTATTACATGACTCAGCAAAAGAAATTAAACCTAGTGACTATCAAGATTTCCTTGACAAAGCTGATGCATCATATGTTGAAATTGATAAGATTACTCATGGTCCTTTGGCAGCATACCTATTAGAGCCAATGTTTGGCATTAATGATGAAAATATATATAATTCTATTTATTATCATTCAACATTAAGAGGTGATCTGAGTAATTTAGATGCAATTGTATATTTAGCGGATAAAACAGAACCTGCAAGAAAATATAATGGTGTAAAAAAAATACGAAAATTAATAAAGAAGAATGATATTAAAGAGGCGCTACTACTTAGTCTAAAATTGAATGCTGATAACTTAGCAAATAATCGCCAAAAAGCTCACAAAAATTCAGTAGCTGCCTATAAAACAATAAAAAACATGTAGGAAAAGGAGTTTTATGTTAGAAGAAAATAATAATATTACAAAAGAAGATATTAAGAAAATTGCTGATGCTGTAGTTGATGCCTTAGAAAATAAAAAAGGTCACGATATTGAAATTTTAGATATTACCGGAAGTTCACTTGCAGATTATTTTGTGTTGTGCACAGGAAATTCAAATACACAGATCAAAGCATTAGCTGATGAAGTTGAATTCAAATTAAGAGAAGATTTTAACCTAGAAGTAAGAAGTAGCGAAGGTTTCGATACAAGAGAATGGATACTTCTGGATTATGGTGATGTTATTGTCCATATTTTTAGCAAAGATGCTAGAGAATTCTATCAGCTGGAAAGACTCTGGGCTAAATAGTAACTGTCTTTGATAACATTTGTTACTTATTGTGAATAGGGAAGATGATTGCCTCAAATAAAATATATTTATGGAGGTGATTATATGAAAAGCAGTGTTAAATTTTGGATTAGTAATTTAGCTTTTATAACAGCTTTTATTATTGGAGTTTTGTTTTTTATTCAGAAGAATAGTTCTGAAGACTTACTAATAAGAGCAGAAGGCAATAGTTCAAAAATTAATGGAAACTATGAGCTAACAGATTCTGACAGTACTGATATAAGCAAGGATGTCTCTGAGCAAGCTAATGTACCTGAAAAAGAAGTTGAATCAGTATCAAAAAAGTATCCAATCTATATTACAGGTGAAATAAATAATCCTGGCATTTATCATGTTACAGAGAATACCTATGTTTATGAAGTGGTTGAAATGGCTGGTGGATTCACAGAAGAAGCTGCTGAGAGTTATATAAATTTAGCTGCAAAAGTTAGCTTAGAATCTCATATTTATGTTCCTAATATTAATGATAGTGAAATAGAAATATTGAGTAATCTTAGTAGCAATTCTAATAGTATTGGATCAGAAAATAATACATCAAATAATAATTTAGTAAATATAAATACAGCTAGCATAAAAGAACTAAAGACACTGCCAGGAATTGGTCAAGCTATGGCAGAGAGAATAATTAATTATCGTAAGGAATCTGGGGTTTTTAAAAGTATTGAAGAATTAATGAATATTAGTGGAATTAAAGAAACAAAGTTCAATAGCATAAAAGAATTAATCACTACATGATCTTAGGAGTGTATCAATGGAAATAGTTGTATTAGTTGATAATAACTGGGGTATTGGTTACGCAGGTGATCAGCTTGTCAGAATAAAAGAAGATCTACAAAATTTTAAAAAGATAACTGAAAATGGAATTGTAATTTATGGTAGAAAAACTTTAGAAACTTTTCCTGGAGGAAAGGTCCTAAAGAATAGAGAAAATTGGATTCTATCTAGGACAGTGCAGAAAATAGATGGGGCTACAGTCTTCAATGATATTGATTATTTATTAAGGCAGATTGAAGATGCTGAGGAAGAAGGTAAAAAGATATTCTGTATTGGTGGAACGGAGATCTATGAGCAATTGTTGCCATACGTGAATATTTGCCATGTAAGTAAAGTCCATAAAGAATATGAAAATGTTGACAGATTTTTCCCTAATCTCGATAAAAATAAGGATTGGTATTTGGCAGAAAAATCACAGCTACTATATTCCGATTCTGCCGATGTACACTATAGTTTTAATACTTATATAAGGAAGTAGATAAATTAATCATAAATTATATATGTCAAGGCATCCTGAATGTGTAGTGAACCCCAAAATCCGGACATCAATTTAATAATATTTAAGCGGACTGTAATCTGTATTCAACAGGTGAAAGTCCGTTTAATTTTACCTTTATTCTATCTTCATTGTACCATTTTATATACTCTATAATTACTTCTATTAATTGTTCTAAATTCTTAAAATCTTCACCATAAAACATTTCTTGCTTCATTATTCCAAAGAAATTTTCCATCGGTGAATTATCTAAACAGTTTCCTTTTCTGGACATACTTTGTTTTATTCCTCTCGTTTCCAATCGTTTTACCCAACTGCTGTGTTGGTAATGGAAACCTTGGTCACTGTGAATTACTAATTCACTTACATCTTTAACCCTTTTTAAGGCTTCATCTAAAGCTTTATTTGTAAACGCAGTTGTTGGGTGTTTGTCAATTGAGAACGAAATAATTTCACTATTGTAAGTATCTAGTATTGCAGATAAATATATTTTTTCTTCGCTATTCTTTAATCTGAATTCTGTTACGTCTGTTAACCACAATTCGTTTGGTCTAGCAGTGTTAAACTGGCGCTTGACCAAATTATCAGCTACTTCTCCAACTTTTCCTCTGTAGGAATTATATTTTCTGGATCTTGTTTTGAATTTTGTGCTCAATAAGTTTTGTTCTCGCATAATACGTAGAACTTTTTTGTGGTTAACTACTAATCCTAGCTTTCTAAGTTTCATTGAAACTCTTCTGTATCCATATCTATAACTAGATTCTTTTACAACCTGCACTATTGCTAATACTATCTCTTTGTCTTTATCTACAGGTTTATCTAGCTTGTTTTTCCATTCGTAGTAAGAAGAACGTGGTAGCTCCGCTAAGCTTAACCAAATTTTTAACTGGATTTTTGGAAACTCTACTTGTAACTCTAGAATTACTTTTGTTTTGGCCTTGGCTGGTATTCTCCCTCGTCCATCTCTTCCAGCAAGGCTTCTAACTTTTTTTCGTAAATTTCTTTTAATTTAAGATACTTTACCTCTTCGCGTAAGCGTATTAACTCTTCACGCTCACTCTCGTTTAATGGTTTTGGATTTTTACTCTTTGACACTTTTCGGGACCTTCCTTGTTTTCCTTCCAAACCAGAGAAGCCTTTCTCTTCATATTTTTTGGCCCATGTATATACAATTGCACCATTAGTAACGCCGAAATGTTCTGCTGCTTCTCGGTATGAACATTTATTTATCTCTCTATATTTTATTACCGAAAGCTTAAAATCGCTACTATAACTTTTAGTAGTAAGTTTTTTGATCAATCCATGCTTACCACGTGCGTTGTACCAATTAATCCAATTATTAACTGTTCTTACTGGAACTCCATATTTTTTAGCGATTAAAACACTCCCTCCATTCTTACCACTTAAGTAATCTTTAATTACTTCTAATTTGAATTCATCACTATATTTAGGCATAAATTTACCCCTCCATCCTTTCACTTCTGTGTCCGGATTTTGGGGTGCAGTTCAATGGGATGCTTTTTTATTAAAAAAATATACTCATGAATTTATACTAAAAAATAATAGATTATAAAAAGTAGGCTTGACTTTATAATCTCTGTGTTTTAGAATGCTTATTGTTAGCAAATGCGAAAGAGTTGCAAATAAAAATAAAAGGGAGAAAATCTATGAATTTACAAAAAATAGGAAGAGCAGGATTAGCTGTACTTTTAAGTTTTAGTTTAGTCGCATGTAATGCTGGTGGTAAGCCAAGTACTACAAATGAAAAGCAAGATAATGATTCTAATAAATTGAATATCGCAACCTCATTTTATCCAATGTATGAATTTACTAAAGCTATTACAGGTGAAACTGCAAACGTAACTAACATAATGCCAGCAGGAAGTGCATCACATGGATGGGAACCTTCTGCAAAACAAGTTGCAGAGTTATCAAAAGCAGATTTGTTAATTTACCAAGGTGCTGGTATGGAAGAATGGATAGATTCTGTTAAAGCAAGCTTGGAGAGTGAAGGAAGTAAATTAAAATGGGTGGAAGCAGGTGAAGGTATAGAGTTATTGCCAGGACATTCTCATGACCACGACCATGATCACGAGGATGACCACGATCACGACCACGACCATGATCACGAGGATGACCACGATCACGACCACGACCATGATCGCGAGGATGACCACGATCACGACCATGACCACGATCATGAGGGTGAACACGACCATGAGGATGATCACGACCACGAACATGAACACAGCCATACCTATGATCCACATCTATGGTTAAGTCCAAAAAATAGTAGCAAAATGTTGGAGAATATTAAGAACGCTTTAGTTGAAATAAATCCAGAAGCTAAAGATACATATGAGAAGAATTTTAATGACTACAACATGAAATTAAAAGAACTAGATAAACTTTACTCAGAGAAATTGAGTGAGAATAACGTAAAAAGTTTTGTTATTACTCATGAGGCATTTGGATATATAGCAAAAGACTATGGTCTAAAACAATACGGTTTAACAGGTATGGGTACTGAACAAGATCCGAATCCAGAAAAGATGAAAGAAATGGTAAATCTAGTTAAATCAGAACATATGAAAGCGATATACTTCGATGACGCTGGAAGTGACAAAATTGCACAAGTTTTAGCTAATGAAATTGGAGATGTTAAAGTTTTACCATTAACAACAATGCATTCTCCTACAGAAGAGGAATTAGCAGCAGGAGAGACTTACTTTACAAAAATGGAGAGAAACTTAGAAAATCTCTGTGTGAACAATCAAGCTAAGTAATTAAGTAATAATATTTAATACCATTAACTCTAGTCTAGCTACAGTTTTGTAGAGACTAGAGTTTTTGCTATTAAAATATAAAAACACTTGACTAGAATTCTTTTAAAAGCTAGAATTTAGCTTAAATACGATGACTGGAAGAGTAGTTCTTGATGATAATTACAGAGAGTCGATGTAGCTGGAATATCGATATTTAGTCTTGAATGAAGATCATCCACGAGTAGTCAAGGTGAAAGACAATATCAATTAGCTTTGACCGGTAATACCTGTAAGGCTGTACCGTTATCACTGATGAGTGTTTCTGAACGTTTCTGTGAGCGCCGGAAATAATCGGGTGGTACCACGCTTAATCTTTTAGGCGTCCCGATGTGGGGGCGTTTTTTTCTGCCTAAAAATATTAATCGAGGATTAGGAGAGTATTATGTACAAGAAAATAAATTCTGATATGAATTTTAAGGATAGAGAAGTCTCTATCCAAAAAGTTTGGAAAGATAATAATATTCAAGAAAAATTAGAGAATATGAATACAGATGGTCCAAGCTATACAGTTTATGATGGACCTCCAACAGCTAATGGTAAACCTCATATTGGTCACGTTTTGACTAGATCAATCAAAGACTTAGTGCCTAGATATAGAAGAATGAAGGGTTACCAAGTTGAATTTAAAGCCGGTTGGGATACTCATGGTCTTCCAGTTGAAATTGAAGTAGAAAAACGCTTAGGTCTAGATGGAAAAGAAGACATCGTTGAATACGGTGTAGAAGAGTTCATTAAGCAATGTAAAGAAAGTGTTTGGAAATACCAAGATGAATGGGAACAACTGTCAGAACGTTTAGCATATTCTGCTGATATGAAAAATCCATATATTACTTATGATAATAAATTTATTGAATCTGAGTGGTGGGCGATTAAGCAAATTTGGGATAAAGATCTATTATATAGAGGCTTTAGAGTTGTACCTTATTGTGCACGCTGTGGTACTGCTTTATCAAGCCATGAAGTAGCACAAGGATATAAAGAAGTTAAAGATGTTTCAGCATTCGTAAGATTTAAAGTTAAGGGCGAAGATAACTGGTTCTCAGCTTGGACAACAACTCCATGGACCTTGCCTTCTAACGTTGCATTGACAGTTAACAAAAACTTGGACTATGTTTTAATTGAATTAAATGAAACAGCTGTAGAGCATAATCATAGAGGTTCAGAAGTCGCGTTGGCAGCAGGTACTAGATACTATGTTGCAGAAGCTTTGGCAGACTCTGTGTTTGGTGAAGATTCATATAAAGTTATCGATAAATTTAAAGGTGAAGATTTAGTAGGCAAAGAGTATGAGCCTATTCTTCCATATGCCAACAAAACAGTTGCTGAGCAAAGTGATAAAAAAGCTTTTGTAGTCTGTGAAGCAGATTATGTAACTTTAAGTGATGGTACAGGTATAGTTCATACCGCTCCGGCTTTTGGTGAAGATGACTCTAAGGTTGGCAAAAAATATGATCTAGCGTTCGTACAATTAGTTGACTCTGAAGGAAAAATGACTGCAGATGTTACTGATTTTGCAGGCCAATGGGTTAAAGATGCCGATGCAGGTGTTTTAACCAAATTATTTGAAGATAATTCATTATTGCGAAGTGAAAAATATAAACATAACTACCCACATTGTTGGAGATGTTCTACTCCATTGATTTACTATGCTAGAGACGAGTGGTTCATTGAAATGACTAAAGTCAGAGAGAACCTATTAGCAAATAATGAGAAAGTTACATGGATGCCAGAAACTGTTAAGACAGGAAGATTTGGTAATTTCTTGGATAATGTAGTTGACTGGAATATTTCACGAGAGAGATTCTGGGGTACACCGTTGCCTATCTGGGAGTGTAAGTCATGTGACAAGTATCATTGTGTTGGCTCAATTGATGAATTGCTTGAACTTTCTCCTGATGCAAGTGCTGATATCGAATTACATAAACCATATATTGATGATATAACTGTCAATTGTCCTGATTGTAAGAGTAAAATGACAAGAACTCCTGAAGTTATGGATGTCTGGTTTGACTCTGGTTCAATGCCTTTTGCACAATATCATTATCCTTTTGAAAACAAAGATAAGTTTGAAGCTAATTTCCCAGCTGGATTTATTTCAGAAGCAGAAGACCAAACTAGGGGTTGGTTCTATGCATTGATGGCAATTAGTACTCTCTTGTTTGACAAAACTCCATACGATAGTGTTTTAGTTATGGGATTAGTCCAAGACGAGAATGGTCGTAAAATGAGTAAGCATTTAGGCAATGTTGTAGATCCTTGGTCTGTATTGGATGCACAAGGTACAGATGCAGTTCGTTGGTATTTCTATACTAACTCCAATCCATGGTTACCTAGCCGTTTCAGTTCTGAAGCTGTAACTGAAGGTATGCGTAAATTCATGGCTACAATTTGGAATACTTTAGCTTTCTATACAATGTACGCAGACATAGACAAATTTGATCCATGCGCATATGAATTAGATTATTCTAAGTTACCTGTTATGGATAGATGGTTACTGGCTAAGTTGACTGAGCTAATTGCAAAAGTAGATGAGAAATTATCTAACAAAGATATGGATATTACTGGTGCAGCAAGATTAATCGAGAAATTTGCCGATGAATTAAGTAACTGGTATGTAAGACGTTGTAGAGAGCGCTTCTGGGTTGGTGAAATGGAAGAAGATAAGATCAATGCTTATATGACTCTATATACTACTCTAGAGCAAGTATCTAGATTAATTGCGCCATTTACTCCATTCTTAGCTGAAGAGATTTATCAAGTTGTGGTTAAGACAACAAACTCAGATGCCCCAGAGAGTGTTCACTTATGTTCATATCCAGAAGTTAATCAAGAATGGGCAAACCAAGAACTTGTAGATTCAATGGAGCTATTGATTGATAGTGTTCAATTGGGAAGAGCGGCTCGTAATAATTCAGGCATCAAAAATCGTCAGCCACTCTCAAGAGTTTTAATTACTGGAATTAAAGCATTTGATGAAGAATTATCTAAAGTTTTAACAGAAGAAATAAATGTAGATGAAATTGAGTATGTAGATAGTTTAGAGTCTTTAACCACTTATTCATTTAAACCTAACTTTAGGGTTCTAGGTAAGAAAATAGGTTCAAAAATTCCTGCAGCTAAACAAGCTCTAGAAAACTTAAATGGTGATAAGGCTTGGAAAGAACTACAAGAAACTGGCTATATTAGAGTTGAGATTGATGGTGAAGAGTTCGATTTAGTTGAAGAAGACTTAGAAGTTGAAGCTAATAATATTACAGGTTATCAAATCGAAACAAGTCCAACTATTAACTTAGCACTAGACCTAAATCTTGATGAGAATCTAATTAATCGTGGTTACATAAGAGAGATAGTTTCCAAGGTTCAAAATCTAAGAAAAGATTCAGGATTTGAAGTAACTGATAGAATTAAATTGTATGTTGCTGGATCAGATAAGGTCTTAGTAGCTGTAAATAAATATGCTGAAGAATTAAAAGCAGATGTTCTTGCAACAGATTTAGAAACAAGTAAAATTGAAAGTTCTATAAAAGTTGATATCAACGGTGAAAATGCATTCTTGGGTGTTGAGAGAAACTCCTAAAAAATAGGGAAATCTAGGGAAAGATTGTTAACAGAGTAAGTGAAACTGATATAAAAATATAGAGGGTGAAAATGTTTGATAATTTTGATTTGAATTCATATTTAATCGGTCTATTTGTACTGTTCTTATCAATTAGTGTCCATGAATGGGCTCACGCATACTTTGCTTATAAAATGGGTGATGAGACTGCTCTTAGAGCTGGTCGTATCACCCTAAATCCCATAAAACATTTTGAGCCAATAGGTTTGATGCTAATCCTTTTTGGGGCACCAGTCGCTTGGGGTAAACCTGTGCCAGTAAATTCTAACAACTTTAGAAGAGATGTAAATCGTAAAAATGCAATGCTCTGGGTCAGTCTATCTGGGATTACATTTAATCTAATCCTTGCTGTTGTAGCAGCTGCGTTATTTTATACCATAGCACTGATATATAATCTGTTAGTTTTCAATTCTGTAGAGCTTTCTGGGCTCAGCTTAACTGTTTTAACCACACTTCAACAGATTAATTACTCATTGATATTTTTAAATGTTAACTTAGCAGTGTTTAATTTGCTGCCTATTCCTCCGTTGGATGGATTTGAATTAGCTAATCGCTTTTTGCCAGATAAATGGAGCTATATAATTAACCAGTATTCTAGAAATATAGGATTTGTATTGTTAATGGTAATAGTTTTCTTTAATAGACCATTTTCGATGTTCCTAGGAAAAATAATTACACCAATAGTCAGTTTAATTGAATGGCCATTTAGAGAATTAAGTACATGGATATTCAATCTAATTGTTGGTTAAAGGACTACAAGTTAGAATAAGTTTTTTAGGTAAAAAATGTCAAAAATTGATAATAAGAAAGATATCAACAATATAATTGGGAATGAAGCTAAAGGCCCAGAACTTCACTTAGGTGATTTTTCTGGACCTTTAGATCTTTTGCTATACCTAATCGACAAAAATGAAATTGATCTTTTTGATATACCTATTGCAGAGTTGACGAATCAGTACTTAGAATACTTAACATCATTAACTGAAGTAGATTTAAATAATATTGCAGACTTTCTTGCAGTGGCAAGTGATTTAGTGCAAATTAAATCCAAAATGATTTTGCCTTCTTATAAAGAAGATGGTAGTTCAGAAGACCCAAGAGATGAACTGGTATGGAAGCTTTTGCTTTACAGACGTTGCAAACTTATAGCAAGACAACTAGAGGAAAGAGAAGAGCGCTATTCAGGGGTAATCTTTAGAAAACGTTTACCTGATAATGAACTAGGAATAGAAGTAAAAGATAAGACAGTTTTTTATACAGATGCCAGCGAATTTAAAACTTTTAGGTTTGATGAGGCTGTACAAAATATAGCAGCAAGAAATCAGGCACGATATCAGGATTTAAGTGAAAAAATTAACTATATTGTTAAACGTAAACACTTATCAATATTAGATCAGATTAATAATCTTAATACTCAGCTTAATAAGCATTCAATAATAAACTTTAATAACTTATATTCTAAGAGTGAATCAAAAGCAGAGTTATTAACAGGATTTTTAGCTGTTTTAGAATTATTAAAAAATAATGAAATAATAGCCACACAAAAAGAAGCTTTTGCAGATATAATTTTAAGTAAAAATAATGATGAAAAGAATAGCAATAGTAAGGATGAAACAGACTAATGAATATGATTGATAATGAAAAGCAGAAATTAAGCATATTGGCTATTCTTGAAGCAATAATTTTTGCTTCTGGAAATCCTGTAGAAAAAGCTGATTTGGAAGCTTTTTTTGATTTGAGTAGTAAAGATTTAGAAGATTTAATTAAGCAATTAAAAATTAAATATGAGGATTCAAAGCATGGTTTTGAATTACGTATAATTGGTTCAGCAGTGGCTTTTGCAACTAAAACAGAAGTAAAAGATGAAATTTCTGGATTTTTTAATAGTGAAATCAAAAGGACTAAGTTGACTCAAGCTAATTATGAAACTCTTGCAGTGGTAGCGTATAACGAACCTGTCACTAGAGCTGATATAGAAGAGGTCAGAGGAGTTAATTCAGATAGTGCTTTAAATAGATTGATTGAAAAAGGTCTAGTTGAAATGACAGGAACGTTGGATGCTCCTGGTAGACCAGCACTTTTTGGTGTTACAGAGTTGTTTTTACAGCTTTATGGTATTGAGAATTTAAATCAACTTGAACCTATGGATATGCTTATGTACGAAACTATAAGAGATTTTGAAACTTCATATCACAAAGAGAGTGATTTGGAGGAGAAAGAGTCAGTAGACTCAGGTGACGATTTAGGTACTGTTTATTAAGGAGGTGTACTTATGAATGATGTTTATACAATAGCAATAGATGGTCCTGCAGGTGCTGGTAAGACTACAGTTTCAAGAGACTTAGCAAATAAGCTAAATATATTGCATTTAGATACAGGCGCTATGTATAGAGCAAGTGCATTGGCTTGTCTTCAATCAGGAATTGAAAAAGGTGATACAAATGCAATTATAAAAGTTGTCAATGATAGTGATATCACTGTAGAGTTCCAAAATGGAGAACAAAAAACTATGTTAAACGGAGAATGTGTTAATCATCTTATAAGAACACCTGAGGTATCTCTATGGGCATCAGATGTAAGTGCAGTTCCAGAGGTAAGATTGAAATTAGTTGAAATTCAAAGAGATTTATCTAAAAAAATTAGCATGGTAATTGATGGTAGAGATATTGGGACTTACGTTTTGCCAGATGCAGATTTTAAAATATTTATGACAGCAGATCAAAAACTAAGAGCAGAAAGAAGATATAAAGAGCTCATTGCGAAAGGTGTTGAAGTTGATTTTGAAGAGGTTTTGCAAGATCAGCTTTATAGAGACGAGCAAGATACTAATAGAGAATTTGCACCTTTAAAAGCAGCTGAGGATGCTTTTATCTTCGATACTACAGGATTAAGTATTTCTGAATGCGCTGATATAATTATTGACTATATGAATAAAAATAGGAGTACTGAATGTTAAACGAAAAAGCAAAAAATAGAGTATTAAAAAATATAGATAAACCACTACCTGAAGATGATAAAAAAATGTTTAATTTTCCCAGAAGATTTATCTTAGGAGCAGTTAGGTTATTTATCAACATATTTTATCCAATGGAATTTGAAAATTTGGATAATTTACCTGATGATGGTGCTGCTATAGTAGCAGGAAATCATGGTAGTAATTTAGATGCTCCATTCTTAATGTTTGCCATAAATGAGCGTAAACGTTGGGGTTATTTTGTAGCAAAAGAATCTCTAATGAGATATCCATTATTAAGTAATATATTATTGAAATTTAGAGTTATTCCCGTCAATACTTCAGAGGTTGAAGCCTACAGTGTTAAAGCGATTTTTAATGTACTTAAGCAAGATAAAGTCTTAGCAATTTTTCCACAGGGTACTAGGTGTAAGACAGAGGAAAAGCTAGCAAAAGTAGCACCAAAGACAGGAGCGATTTCATTTGCACTTCGAACCAAAACTCCAATCATACCAATTGCAATTGATAGTGAGTATAAGCTCTTCAAGAAAAGTCGTATAATTTTTGGCGAACCATATTACATTCAAACAGACAAAAAGAGATTAAGTGAAGCTGAGATGATGGCAGAATCTATTATCTTAATGGAGAAAATTTTCGCTCTAATGGGTAAGGAATATCCTCTGGCTGATAAAGAAAAACTAACTGATGGAATTTTATCTGACCTAAATTAATAAGAAATGATGGAATATAAAATTATAGTGAACTATAAAAATTGTAATTTGTAGGTAAAATGACGATTTTAAAAAAAATATATATTATAAATTGCAAAGTTCTCTATTAATGGTAAAATACTGTAGAACTATATATTTTGGAGGTTATGCGTAATGAGCGAAGAAAATAAAGATGCTTTGCAAGAAAATCAAGCAGTCGAAAATGAGTTGGAGGCTGCAAATAATGATGTAACCTCAGCTGAGACAACAAGTGTTGAAAAGGAAGTCAAGCCTGCTCAAGAAGAGCAAGAAGCTAAAACGTCTGAAACTTCAACTGAAGAGTCAGCTGAAGTTGCAAATGATAAGGAAACAGAAGCTTCAGATGATAATCATAATAAAAAATCTGAAGATGTAAGTTTCATGGACTACATTGACAATATCCCACAAGTGCGTAAAGGTGCTGTAATCAAAGGTGTTATCGTACGTTATGATGACGAATATGCTTATGTAGATATTCGTGATAAGTCAGAAGGTAAAATTAGTCGAAGTGAATTCGATAGGGATCCTAATTTCGACCTTGACAAGGCAATCGCTGAGAAGAATCCAGTAGAGGTTTTTGTTAAGAATATTCGTTTTACTGATGCAGGCAAGGATATTCAATTAAGTAAGTCAAGAGTTGACTTCGTAAAACATAAAGAAGAACTTGAAAAAGCTTTCGAAAACCATGAGCCAGTTACTATTCATATCGATAGACAAGTAAAAGATGGACTTATTGGTACTTACGGAAGTATAGATGTATATATTCATAGAACACAAATTGACAACCGTACTATTTCAGATGAAGAGATGGCTGAATATGTTGGCCAAGATTTAGAAGTATTAATCACTCAATTTGATGCAAGAAGACGTTTACGTGTATCTGGTTCAAGAAGAACATTGATTACAGAAGTACGTAAAGAACGTGCAGAAGAATTATGGTCAAGTATTGCAGTAGGTGACATTTACGAAGGTGTAGTTAGAAACATTACTAAATTTGGTGTTTTCGTTGATCTTGGTGGTGTTGATGGTTTAATCCATATCAGTGAATTAAGCTGGGGCCACATCAAACATCCATCAGAAGTAGTTAATGTTGGTGATGTAGTTCAAGTTTATGTAAAAGACTTTGACCAAGAGCAAAATAAGATTTCTCTAGGTTATAGAAAACTTGAAGATGATCCTTACTACAACGTTGAAGAAAAATACCCAGAAGGTACTACAGTATCTGGTAAAGTTGTAAGAATCGTAAACTTCGGTGCTTTTGTTGAAATTGGTGAAGGTGTTGATGCACTATGCCATATCTCAGAAATTTCAGATAGACACCTAGAATCTCCTAAGGACGTTCTTGTTGTAGGTCAAGAAGTTGAAGCCCAAGTATTAGAATCTTCAAGCGAAAATAGAAGAGTAAGCATTAGTATTAAAGCAGTTGAGCCACTAAACGAATTACGTGGTGCGGCAGCAGAACGTCAAGCTAAACGTGATGCTGAAAGAGCTAAACGTGAAGCAAACAGACCTGCTAACTCATATGTTGATAATTCATCCAAAGCAGATGCTCCTTCAGATATGGAAATTGCTTTCCAAGCAGCTTTAGCTGAACAAGCACAAGGTGAAGAAGCAGTTGAGGAAGTCGAAGGAACAACAGTAGAAGCAGTGGAAAATGAAGAAACTGTAGACGCTGAAAAAGTTGTAGAAGAAGATACTGAAGAAGTTGAAGAATCAGCTAAAGTGGAAGAATCTACAGAAGAATAATTTAAAAACTACAGAATAGCATTGGTTTTTTGCTGATTGAACTTTATTATTGTATTTAAAGTTTGATATCAACAATTGTATTGAGAATATTTAGGATTTTCCTTTATTGTTTACGGATTATTTTATATATTAATGTTAATTTATAGTTAGAATGTAAAGGAATGTAATTTTAATTAATTATGTTCCTTTATTTTTGGAGAGAAGAAAAAAGAGAAGGAGACTTTTTATGAGTAAGAAGAAGTTAAAAGATTTCTTTAAACAGTCCATAAGCAGCCATATTAAGGCAAATAGTGGACAAGATGTAAGTCAAGCTACAGAGGCAGAAGTTTGGGCTGCACTCTCAAGAGCAATTATTGAGCATGTTGCTGATAATTGGGCTGAGACTAAGAAGGCATATGACAAAACAAGACAAGAGCATTATCTGAGTGCTGAGTTCTTAGTAGGACGTTCTACATTGAACAACCTAGTGAACTTGGATATCTATGATGAAGCAAAAGATGCATTAAAAGATTTAGGATTTGATTTAACATCAATCTTAGAAGAAGAAAATGATGCTGCTTTAGGAAATGGTGGTCTAGGTAGACTTGCAGCATGTTTTATGGATTCATCAGCTACATTAGATATGCCAGTAACAGGATATGGAATCTTGTATCGTCATGGTCTATTCAAACAAGTGTTTGATAACGGTTACCAAGTTGAAACACCTGATGTTTGGATGGAGGATGATTTTGCACCTGTAGTTCCACATAGAGATGAAAAACAAAGAATTGAACTAGCAACAGGTGATGTTTACGCAGTTCCGTATGATCTTCCAATTACTGGTTATCATACTGACAACGTTAATACATTACGTTTATGGAAAGCTGAACCATTAACACCATTTGATATTCATGATTTCAATGCTGGTAATTTCCAAGAAGCATTAGAAGAGAAAAATCAAGCTGAAGATATTTGGAGAGTTTTATATCCAAATGATACAACACATGAAGGTAAAGTATTGAGATTAAAACAACAATACTTCTTCGCTTCCGCATCTGTTAAGGATATCATAAGACGTCACAAAGAGAATCATGGTGATCTTCGCACTTTTGCAGAGTTTAACTCATTGCAATTGAACGATACACACCCTGTTATTGCAATTCCAGAATTAATTCGTTTGTTCATGGAAGAAGGTATTGAGTTTGATGAAGCATCAGAAATTGCTAAAGCAACCTTTGCATATACAAACCATACAGTTCTTGCAGAAGCTCTAGAAAAATGGGACATTAATATTGTTAAAGAATTAATCCCTAATGTCTATAGTGTTATTGAAAAAATTGATGCTAAATTTAGAGCTGAATTAGCTGAGATAGATGCACACCCAGGTAAGATTGAATACATGTCAATGATTCATGATGGTCAAGTCCATATGGCATGGTTAGCTTCATATGTAAGTTACTCAATTAACGGTGTAGCTCAGTTGCACACAGATATCTTAAGAAAAGATACTTTACATGATTGGGAAGATATTTACCCAGGTAAGATCAATAACAAAACTAATGGTGTTACACCTCGTAGATGGCTAAGAAATACAAACCCTGAATTATCTGCTTTAATTACCAAACTCTTAGGAAATGAAGATTGGGTAAAACATGCTGATAAATTAGAAGAGTTACTACCATTCGCAGATGATAAGAAAGTTTTGAAACAATTCTTAGACGTTAAGAAAATTAAGAAACAACAACTTGCTGATATGGTTGAGACAAGCTTGGGTATTAAAGTTGATGTAGATGCACAATTTGATATTATGATCAAACGTTTGCATGAATATAAACGTCAATTATTAGATGCTTTCTATATCTTAGATCTTTACTACAGAATCAAAGAAAATCCACAAGAAGACTGGACTCCTAGAGTATTCTTCTTCGGTGCGAAAGCAGCTTCAGGATATGTAAGAGCTAAGACAATTATTAAATTTATTAATGAAATTGCTGAGTTAATCAACAATGATAGCGATGTAAATAACATTATTAAGGTAGTCTTTGTAGAAAACTATAATGTTTCTAAAGCTGAAGTTTTATTCCCAGCAGCAGACCTTTCTGAACAAATATCAATGGCAGGTAAAGAAGCTTCAGGTACAGGTAACATGAAGTTTATGATGAATGGTGCATTAACTATCGGTACACTTGATGGAGCAAACGTTGAAATTAATGGTCAAGTTGGTGATGAAAACATGTTCCTCTTTGGTGCGAAAGAAGAAGAAATTGTTGAAATCTTACCAAGCTATGATCCGAAGGTTCCATATGAGAAGACCCCAGGACTCAAGAGAGTAGTTGACACATTGATTGATGGTACATTCTCTGATGATAATCAAGGACTATTCCAAGATTTATACAATAGCTTAATGGTAGGTGACTGGGATCAGGCTGACCAATACTATGTTCTAGGTGACTTTGCTTCATATAGAGAGGCTAAAGATAGAGCAGCAGTAGAGTTTAATGATAAAGAGACATGGGCAAGAAAGGCCTGGATTAATATCAGTAAGTCTGGTGTATTCAGTTCAGATAGAACCATTCGTGAATACGTAGAAGATATCTGGAAAATTGAGGAAACAAAAATTTAACAGATAGATTACTTATTATTTAAGTATTATATTTATTATGTTATGAAGGCTAGCTTATAATGAGTTAGCCTTTATTTATATTAAAACTAAAAAATTTGTGTGATTTAGTAATGTGTTAGATATAAAATATACTTTACTGGTAAGACGTGACAGAGGAGAGCTAGATGAAAAGTAATAAATTAGATAATCTTAATTTGGATAAAGATAAGATTGATGCAAAAAACATAAGTGATGCTTTACCAAATGAGAAAGATTTAAGTAATCAGGGTAAGAAAAAAGGAAAAACTAAGAAGAAGAAAACATGGTTTTCAAGATTTTTAGATATTGTTATTGTTGTCTTAATAGCTATAGGATTATTCTTAATTATTAGACCTTTTTACATTGCTTACCAACAAGATAAAGTTATGGATGATCTAACCAAATTAATCAAAACTACAAATAATGATAATACTAAACCAACTAGTACTCCAGATAAAATTGACGGTGCTTTAATAGATGGAAATGGTATTTGGGTTGATGCAAATGCAAATAGAATTGAAGGTGAAGCTCTAGAAGATTTTGGCCAAGAGGAAGATCCAAATGCTACAACGTCTCCGTATTTTTACTTAGAACCTCTTGGTATGATTCAAATTGACAGTGTTAACATTAATCTTCCGTTACTTAAAGGTGCTGGTTATGTTCCATTAAGGTATGGAGCAGGTTGGTATGAGGATTCAGCAGAAATTGGTAATCCAGGAAGAGCAACAATATTAGGCCACTCTGCATATACTAATGATAGATTTTTCTCTAAATTGAAAGATGTTAAGGTTGGTGAAAAAATTAGAATTACTAGACAAAATAAAGTATATGAGTATAATATTTCAAACATTGAAATAATTCCACAAGGAGAACTTATTAATTATCTTACAAACCCTGATGTGTCATCACAAATAATGCTGATAACTTGTCACAATGCACCTTCATGGAATCAAAGGCTTTTAGTTTTTGCTGATTTAGTGTCAGTAAAAGATGCTAAATAATTATTAAAAATATTTAGTCAAAATTATATTTAGTGTTAATAAAAATGGAGAGAAAATGAGAATAGAGAGAGTAAATAATGTAATTAAAAATAAGTCTGATATTATGTCCATATATGGAACTTTATTTACTGTTACTAATGGGATTCAGGCTGTTGGAGATAAATGTTTAAAAGATATTACAATGCGACAACAGTTCTTATTAACATGTTTAGATTTGTTTGATGATTATAATCCAAGCTTACATGAATTAGCTCGAGTTTTCGGAAGCTCGTATCAAAATATTAAGAAAATTTCCAAGCAGTTAGAAGATGAAGGATATCTTGAAATAAGGAAAGACAGTTTAGATAGACGCAAATTACGTATTATTCTAAATAAAGAAAAGTTTGCAGAACATCAAGAAGCATTGACAGATAAGTGTAGTAATTTTTCGAATTCTCTAATGAATGGAATCAGTAATGAAGAAAAAATGATTTTACAAAAAACCTTACTTAAGATGGAAAACAACCTAAGTAAGATTGAAGAAAATTTAGAAGACTTAGAAGAGTTCTAAATAGAACTCTTCTTTTTAATTTATACATAGATGTTATAATATAAAAAATAATATATTAGGTATGAATTATATGGATTTAACAGGGAATAATATTTTAAAAAGCAGACATAATAGAGATAAACTAAGTCCGGAAGAATTAAGGGCAGTTATTATAGATATTTTAAAAGAGAAAAATATTAACGTTACAGGACAACGTATTTCTGTAATGGAATTTTTATACTTAGATGACTCACATCCAACTGCAGAAGAAGTGTATTATGCAATGTTGAAGACAGACGATAAAGTGGCCAGAGCGACTGTTTATAATACAATTAATATCTTTGAAGAGAAAGGCTTAATTAGAGTAGTAGGTTTTAACGAGAATGTTAAACGCTATGACCTGTATCTAGATGAGCATGCTCATTTCGTTTGTAATTATTGCCAAACTATATATGATGTCGAAATCCCTGAAATATTGCGTGATTCTAAGGTTTTTGATTTGCCTGATAATGTAGAAGTAGAGTCTCAATCCATAATTATTAGAGGTAAATGTTCTAATTGTATGAATACGGAGAGTTAATTTGAGAATTTTAGGAATTGATCCAGGCTATGCTATCGTGGGCTATGGTATCATAGATGCTGATGGTTTTGATATGAGAGCAATTGACTATGGTGTTGTATCGACACCAAGTAGAATGCCATTTGAGCAAAGACTAATAGCGATTTATACAGCTATGAAACAATTAATTGATAGGTATCAGCCTGAAGCTATTGCAATAGAGGAATTATTTTTTGCTCAAAATACTACTACAGCTATAGCAGTTGCAGAAGCTAGAGGTGTTATAATTTTAGCTGCAGCACAGAGTAATATTGATATATTTGAATTTAAACCTTCTCAAGTTAAGAGTGCTGTCACAGGATATGGACAAGCTAATAAATATCAAGTGCAAGAAATGGTTAAAACTTTACTTAAATTAAGAGAAGTTCCTAAACCAGATGACGCAGCCGATGCTTTAGCCGTTGCTATTGCGCAAGCAAATAATAATATTGGGAATTATGGTCAGAAACTACGTGGAGGATATCAGTAGTGTATAGTTACGTTAAAGGTCAAATAGCAGAGATTAATACTGATGGTTTGGTAATTGAAACAAATGGTATAGGTTATGATATACAAATGGGGAATACCTTAATTAATCAATTAGGAGCGATTGGAGAAGAAGTTAAGTGCTACGTATATTTTCATATTACTCAAGATAGACAGCAGCTGTTTGGTTTCCCTTCAAAAGAGTATAAACAATTATTTGAGAAACTTATTACTGTAAGTGGTGTAGGACCTAAGGCCGGTTTAGCTTTATTAGAAGAATTTAGACCAACTGACCTTGCTTTGACTATAGTAAGAGAAGATAGTGATTTAATAGTCAAAAGAATGAAAGGTAAAGGTGTTGGTAAAAAAACTGCTGAACGTATAATTTTAGAACTTAAGGATAAATTTAAACACATAGATGCGGGGTCAGAAGATGTTTACGAAAGTATTGAGGAAGATCATGCTATTGACCAAAACTCTATGTCTATGAAAGATGATGTAATTCAAGGTTTAATTTTCTTAGGTTATAATCTTAATGATGCTAAACGTATGGTCAATCAAAGTTTTGATCCGAGTTTAGAAATAGAAGATAATCTAAAATTAGCATTAAAAGTTGCTAGTAAATAGTTTTTTTAGGAGTTGAATTTGAAAGAAAATCGTTATTCAAGAGATAAAAACAAATTTAATAAATCTTTAGCTGATGCAGGAAGAGATGAAAGCTTGCAAGATCATGCATATACTTCTGAATCTGTAGATGAATTTGATATCAATAATTTTATTATCGAAAGCTCCTTTAAAGATGATGATGTAGAAGGTTATCAGAGAAATTTTGATATAACTTATGATTCTGAACTAGGTTCTGATATAAGTGATTTTGTGGATAATAGTCTTTTGTCCGGTGAGTTGCGTGAAGACGAACAAGAAAGCAATCAGTTAAGGCCACTAACTTTAAATGAGTATTTTGGTCAAGATAAGGTTAAAGCAAATCTGGGAGTGTTTATACAAGCCGCAAAAGAACGTGGTGAATCACTTGATCATGCTTTGCTATATGGACCTCCAGGATTAGGTAAGACTACTTTAGCAGGAATTATAGCTAATGAGTTAGGAGTGGATCTTAGAATTACTTCTGGTCCAGCTATAGAGAAATCTGGTGATTTGGCAGCTATACTTACCAATCTTAAGCCTCATGATGTTTTATTTATTGATGAGATACATAGACTTAATCACTATGTTGAAGAAGTTCTATATTCAGCAATGGAAGACTTCAGCATAGATATAGTATTGGGTAAAGGTGCAGGAGCTAGATCTGTTAGAATTGATTTAGCACCATTCACTTTAGTAGGTGCGACAACAAGAGTAGGATTATTAACTGCGCCACTACGTGATCGTTTTGGAATGATCTTTAGATTAGATTTATATACTGTTGAAGAGCTTTGTCAAATTATTGAGAGAGATGCAGGTATACTTGGTATAGGCGCTGATAGAGCTGGATTGTTAGAAATTGCTAGACGTTCACGTGGTACACCTAGAGTTGCAATTCGTCTGTTGAAGAGGTTACGTGACTTCGCTCAAGTTAATGGAAATGGTGTAATAACTGAAGAGATTGCGAAGGAAGGTTTGGCTGCTTTAGAAATTGATGATCAGGGCTTAAATAAACTTGATAATGAGATTTTATTAGCTATAGCTAAAGTATTTAAAGGTGGTCCAGTTGGACTTGAAACACTTTCCGCCATCACAAATGAAGACCCAGGAACTATAGAAGACGTAAATGAACCTTATTTAATGCAATTAGGTTATATTGCAAAAACTCCAAGAGGAAGGGTATTAACAGATAAAGGCTTCGAGCATTTAGGTATGGAGAGGCCAGTGGATTAATAAAAATATTATGGACTAAGAAGATAAAAAAGTAGCTTAATTGTTAAGCTACTTTTTTAATTCTTGGTGAGATTTAGCCTCCGCACGAATTGTCTTATAATTATCATAAATAACAAATCCTGGTTTAGCACCATTAGGTTTTTTGACGTTTTTTAGAGAACAAAAGTCTATGTCAATGCTAATTATATTGGCAATCTTTTTTTCTTGTGCACTAAGACTTAACCAGGCAGCAATTTCTGCAGCTTCTATGATATCTATGTCCTTAACCTCAGATACGGATCCTTGCAAGACAACGTGAGTGCCAGGTTTGTTTTTGGCATGGAACCATAAATGGTTTTTGTCAGAGTTAGAGAAAGTAAGCTTATCATTTTGTAGATTATTTCTTCCAGCCAGTATAGTGAACCCATTACTGCTAATAAATTCTTGAGGTGGAAGAGCTTGAGGATGTTTTACCTTTTTGGCTTTGCTTTTATTTATCTTAGCTTTCTTGTTTCCAGTATCAGTAGTGTTGACTTTATGTTTAAGTGGTCCATTGATTATTTCTATTTTAAGAGCATCTAGAGTTTCAATATCTTCAGCGTTATTAAGTTGTGAAAGTAAAGTATTTAAATAATTAATTAAATCTTCAGTTTCAGGAATATGATTTTTTGCATATGTATAGGTATCTTTGCTCTTATTGTATTTTTTGTAAAAATATGGTGCCTGTTGTTTCATGTGAAGTTTTGGGTTTAAAGCAACTTCAATCTCTTTTAGTTCGGGGTCGTAATAGTTTTCTAAGATGATTTTGGCATTGCTGGGCATAGAATCTGGTAGATTATGAAGCTGGGCTAAAAGTAAATCAGCAATTAATCGATTGTCTTCGAAATTCTCATTGCTTTTAATGTCTTTATAATAATTATTTAGTAGCTTTTCGCTTTTTTTTAGTTCTTTTTTTACTATTGAGCTTAATTGTTGACGTTGTTTATCAAGAGCCTGATCGTTAGCTTTTAACTGATGAATATAGTTAATAGTAGCACTTATTGAGTCAAGTTCTTGGGCATAACCAAGTGATTGTAGCTTAATACAATGGTATTCAGGTTTTTTTAGTCTAGAATCAGTGTATATATAAGCTGAATTATTATGAAGAGCTTCTTCTAAAACTGATTTAGCTGCCTCCAATAAATTAATTGTTTCTTGATAAGTAAGAGAGAGTATACTGGCATTATTTGAGATTTGTGATCTGAATATAATTTCGTTTACCACTTGGGGAGATACTCCTAAGCTAAGTTTTATTAACTCTTTGTCTAGAGATTTGTGAGAGTCAATTTTATCTAAATACAGTGAGCTTAAATCAGATGTAGTTTTGAGAAGTTCTAAGTTCTCATTTATCTCTATTAATCTATCTTCAGGCAAAGGTTTATTTTGAGCTTCTGGAGCAGTATATTCAAACTTAGGGCTAATTACTCTTTTGTCGCTTACTTGGTTAAAAAATAAAGCATCTCTTATAATATTATCTTCGCCTACTAAGATAATATTAGCAGCTCCAGTGAGGAGTTCTACTATTAAGTTTAAATTTATAACTTCAGAGAACTCATCAATAAAAGTAAAGTTTATTACAATAATACGTTCAAATTTTGGACAATAAATTTTATTTACTCTAGCTCCCTGTAGATGTTTTCTTAAGAACATTGTAAATCTAGGAGCTACATCTGGGTTAGTGAATTTTAAGTCAGTTAGATGACAATATGGACTACTTGGATTTGTAGAAATATAAAGTTTATTCATTCCACGATTGGAAAATGTCAATAACATCTCATAACGTGAAGGTTGTTGAATTTTGTCGAGTCTAGCACCTTGTAAAATTTCATGTAATTCATTTGCTAGATTGTGTGTAAGTATCCCATCAAAAGCCATAAGTTTCTCTCCATAAATTAACAAATACAAGTTTAATCTAATAAATAAATATATGGTAGTATTATAAACTAGAGGTGAAAAAATGACGAATAAAGTTAATGCAAACACAAGTAAACGTAGTTCAAAACAAAATCCAAGAAGAGCTAATTCTAGGGTTTCAAAAGCAAAGAACCCAAGTGAATACTCTGCGTTTTGGGATAGCTCTTTAGCTAAATTCCTGAAGGTAGTTTTGATAATTATTGCTATAGTTTTATTTGATTTAATAATAAGTAGAAATGATTTTTCTAAATTTTACTTATTTCTTGGTATAGAACTTATATTAGCTTTTATCTTTGTAGTTTTTAGATTAATAATTCAACAGAATAAATTAGATAAATAGGAGAGAGTAATATGAATAAGTTTGGCTTTACATTGCTAAAACATGAAAAAATTGATGAATTAAATATAGAATCATTTCAATTTATCCATGATAAATCTGGCGCTGAACTGCTTTATTTAAAAGCAAAAGATGATAATAAGGCTTTTGGTGTTGGTTTCAAAACACCACCTTACGATGATACAGGTCTACCTCATATACTTGAACATGCAGTGCTTGCTGGTTCTAGAAAATATAAAACAAAAGAACCTTTTATGAATTTGGTTCAAAGTAGTATGGCTACTTATTTAAATGCTTCAACATATCCAGACAAAACTATTTATCCAATTGCATCTAGAAATATTCAAGATTTTAGAAACTTAATGGATGTATACCTAGATGCTGTTTTTTATCCAGCTATATATGATGAGGAGAAAATATTTAGACAAGAAGGCTGGCGTTATGATATAGCTAATGTCGAAGATCCAATTGAGTATAAAGGTGTTGTATTTAGCGAGATGCGAGGTGTTTATTCATCTCCAATTAGTTTAATTGATAAAGAGCTAGACAGAGCACTTTTCCCAGATACACCTTATAAATATGAATCTGGTGGTGATCCTTATACTATATATGATCTTGAAATCGAAGATTATCTAAATTTCCACAAAAAGTATTATCATCCTGCAAACTCTAAGATGTATTTATATGGAGACTTAGATATTGATGAGTTTTTACAATACATAGATACTGAATACTTGAGTAATTTCGATAAAATTGAAATAGATACAGAAATTCCAATTCAACCTAAATTTAATAATAGTGTAGAGAAAAATATTGAAATCTCTATTGGTAAAGCTGAAGATCCTCAAGATAAAAACTATGCTGCCTGGGGAGTAGCTTTTAATACTTTTGTAGATTATGAAGAAAATGCAATGATTAATATTTTATTGGATACTTTATTTAATTCTCAATCTGCCCCCGTAAGATTAGCTGTTGAAGCTGAGAACTTAGGTGAAGATTATTTCGCCTATAGTGATTGTAATCAGGAGAATGCAGTTAAAGTATATTTAGTCAATGCTAGTTTGGAAAATGCAAATAAGTTTTCTGAATTAATTGAAAAGACTCTAGAGAAAGTAGTAGAAGAAAAAATTGATAGAACTGCACTCCAAGCTTCTATTAATCGTTTGGAGTTTAATTTGAAAGAAATGAATACTGGTAGCAATACTGGCGTCAACTATTTCTCAAGAGTATTAAAATCTTGGTTATATGGAGATGATCCAATTAACAGTTTGCGCTATGCAGATCTATTAAAACACCTCAATGAGTCTTTAGAATCTGATGTATGGGAGAATTTAGTTAAAAGTAAATTCTTAGACAACAAACATAAAGTTAGTATGCTTGCTAAAGCTATCCCGGGTCTTAATGCTGAGAAAGATGCTGAAGTAAGCAGTGAATTAGCTGAGTATAAAGCTAGTCTTAGTGAAGAAGATCTAGAGAATTTAGTAAATAAAAATCAAGAACTATATAAATGGCAAGAACAAGACGATAGTCCCGAAAAGAAAGCTACTATACCTACTTTGAATATAGAAGATATTGAAGTCGACGTTCCTAAGTTGAATTATGATATTGAAGAGCATGATAATTATACGGTGATTGAAAACCATGTCGTTACAAGCGGAGTAAATTATGTTATCTATAGTTTTGATTTGAATCATATAGACAGCTGTGATTTACCATATGTAAGGATTTTATCCAATCTTCTAGGTACAGTTAATACAAAATCATATAAATATACAGACCTGGATAGTAAAATTGCTCTTTCCTCAGGAGGTTTCTCATATAATCCAAATGTCTATACTAAGATAGACGACACAGTTGATTTAAGATTTGAAGTTTTTGCCAAAACACTTGACCTTGAAGCTAATGATTGGACCAAGGTTTTAGCAGAGATTCTATTATCAAGTGATTTTAAAGATGAGAAAAGAATACTTGAGGTATTAAATATGGAAGCATCTAATGAATACGAAAGTATTGTTGGCAATGGTAATAGATATGCTTCATTAAGATTAAGTTCAAGGTTAAACGAAACAGGTTATGTTAACGAGCAACTTAAAGGTGTAAGTTACTATCAAGTGCTAAAAAATATCGTAGATAACTTCTCATCTGAAAAAGATGCCTTGATTGAAAAACTTTCTGAAATTAGTAAAGTTATTTTTAACAAAAACAACTTACTGATTACTGTGGGTGCAGAAGAAAAAGCTATAAAAGAATTCAAAAATAATGCTGAAGTTTTTGTAGATAATCTATTTGAAGATGTTTATACTCCTGCTAAACGTGAATTGGGACAACGAAGATATAATGAAGCTATAAAGATTGATTCGAATGTTAATTATGTAGTTAAAGGTGGAAGTTTTGAAAAATATAAAGAAAACTACGAAGGTGATATGGTAGTTATGACTTCCATGATCAGTAGTGACTACATGCACAATATGATCAGAGCAAAAGGAGGAGCATATGGTAATGCTCTTAAAATGAATAAGCTTAAGGAAGTAATTGCTAGCAGTTATCGTGATCCAAATATCAAATACACATTAGATATTTACGATACATTGGGAGATCATTTAAAAAATCTAGAAATTCCTAAAAAGTCATTGGATGAGTATATTATTGGTGCAATTAATCACTTTAATCCTGTTTTAAATCCTACAGGTTTAACCTATCTTGCTAATGTAGAACATTTAACAGGAGAAACTTATGAAGATCGTAAGCGAGATTTAGAGAGCGCTTTAAATACTGATTTAGAGAAAATGCAAAAGTATGGTGAAGTTTTAGCAAATACAATAAATAATGGAAATTATGTTGTAATTGGTAATGCTGAAGCTATAGAGAATAACAAAGAATTATTTGATGAAATAATTAATATTTAAACTCAGGGAGGATACAATATGAGTTTGCTAGATTTAGTCGATACAAGACAAGGTACGAATAGTCAACATAGATTGAGTAAGGGAAATTGTCTTCCTTATACAATTTTGCCTTTTGGTAGACATCCTTTTGTTATGGTAACTCGCTATAATGATATTAGATTTTTTAATGGTAGTGACCATAGCAATTACGGTATTAGATTGACTCATCAACCAAGTCCTTGGATGGGTGACTTCAACTTCATAAGCTTTAACTTTATAGGTTTAGATTCAGAAGAAGAAGAAACTGTTTTGAATAATATGGAGAAGGGTCATATTGCAGTAGATTACAATATGAGTTCTTATAGACCAAACAAAAGTATTTTTAAACCACATAATTTGAGTTATAGACGCTTAAGAGATGGTTTGAATATTGATTTAGTACCTACTGAGTTTGGGGCAAGTTGTGAAGTCTCTAGAGATAGAAGCTATACAATAGATCGTAGTTATTATTTCACACTAACTTTAGGTAAAAATTCTGAAATGAATCAAGTAGAACAAGGTATGCTGACAGGTTTTACCGAGCAGTTTGCTGGTTCTAAATATTCTAATTATAAAATGCATTATGCTATGCAATTTGATACTAATCTAGAGTTAGTTGGCCAAACAGAGTACAACGATTTTGGTCATGATTTAGTGATGTACTGGTTTAAGTTAAGCACTGACTTTAAAGATGAAGCAATTCATATGAACTTTAACTGTTCTAATATAAGTGTTGAGCAAGCTAAAGAAAATCAACGTCAAGAGATGAAGGAATTAGGCTTGTTTGTAGGGGACTTTGCGGAAAATCATGAAGAGTTTAAATTAGTTGCTGCAGATGACTGGGAAGACTATTTAAGTAGAATTGAAGTTAAGAGTCAAAATTTTGAGCAATTGCGTACTTTCTACACCTGTTTATATAGAAGTGCCACTTTCCCACATAAAGCATATGAGTTTAACTCAGAAGGTGATAAGATTCACTTTTCACCTTATACAGGAAAAGTTGAACCAGGCTCATTCTATACAAGCAATGGATACTGGGATACCTTTAGAACAAACTACCCATTATATTCTCTTATTTGTCCAGAAAGAATAGAAGATTTCATTGAAGGAATTTTAAGTGTAGGTAAAGAAGATAAGTTCTTGCCACGTTGGCTTTCTCCAGATGAGAGGGGACTAATGCCAGGAAGTTCAGTTGACTCAGTAATTGCTGATGCAGTTGTTAAAGGTTTAGTAAGTGATGAGTTAGCTGAAGAAATTTTAGAATACATGATTTATTCTGCAGAAGAACAAGGAGAAGATATCCTTGAGGGACGTGAAGGTGGTGTAGAGTATAGGAAACTTGGTTATGTCCCATGTGATATTAATATAAGAGAATCAGTTAATAAGACTCAAGATTATGCTTATAGTGATTTCTGTATTGCACAAGTTGCTAAAGCTTTGGGTAAAGATGATATTGCAGAAAAATACTATAACTATTCATTGAACTATAGAAACTTATTCCAAGCAGATGCGAAAAGAATGTTACCAAGAAAGAGTAATGGTGAGTTTGTAAATGTATCAAGCTATCGTTGGGGTGGAGAGTATACTGAGGGTTCATCCTGGCAAAATAGTTTAAGTGTATTTTATAACTTCTCTGACTTAATAGAGATGTATGGTGGTGACGAAGAGTTTACTGAATTTATGGTGGATTTAATTAACCAGACACCAGAATTTGAAATCGGTAGTTATGGAATCGAGATACATGAAATGAGTGAAATGGCTATTTTAAACTTTGGCCAATTGGCAATCTCAAACCAGCCTAGTTTCCATTTCCCATACTTATTTATGTTTACAGGATATCCTAATTTAGGTGAATTAGTCACAAAACAAATGCTGACAAACTTATTCAGTTACGATATGGAAGGCTTCCCTGGCGATGAGGACAATGGAAGTATGGGTTCATGGTACGTGTTAAGCTCCTTAGGTTTGTACCAAGTGTGTCCAGGTGGAGATGAATTTGTATTTGGTATTAATATTTGGGATGATGCCAAGATTTACTTACCAGATGGTAATGCAATTCATTTCAAACAAGATGTTGTTGATGATTACACTAATGTTGTAAGAAGACGTTACGTAAATGGCGAGCTAAGAGAAGATTTAGCTATTACTTATGATGAGTTAATGGAAGGCCCAGTAATTGAACAAGAATTAGCTGTTCTTCCAAGCTTAAGAAAAGTAAAATCCGAGCTTAGACCAAAATCTTTAAAAGATTTTATTGAAGAATAAGATTTTGAAATTTTATTAGATAATACAGTAAAAAAGCACTGATTATATCAGTGCTTTTTGCTTATGTGATTTGATTATAGCTGCTCATAATAATTAATCTGAACTAATATTACCGTAAGCTAATTTATGAAATTCATCATTAGGGTAAATAAGCCATTCAGTTTTAAATAATTTATTTTTCTTACGCATTTCAATTGTAATCTCATTAGAGCTTTTGATATTTTTATAAGCCTCTATATTGTCAAGCGCATAGTATTTAAGCATATCTTCCTTGGATTCACCAGTTCGCACGACTTCAGGATCAGTAACATCAATTTTGGCATCTTGCATATCCTCTGAAATGCTTTGTAATATTTTGGGACCATCATTATGAATTACTTTAACTTTAAGAATTAAGTTATCAGGATCAACCGTAGATTCTGATATTAATTCAAGCTTAGTATTTTGGATGAATTTTTGTTCTAGTTGAGCATTGGCTGAAGAGTCCTTGGAAAATTTATAGAATTCATTTTGCCAATTATCTTGTTTATCTACATTAATTAATTTAACTGCCTCATTATAGTCTGCAGTTTGCAAATGTTTAAGGTAATCTTCTAGAATTTCGTAAGCTTTTTTTTCTTTAAATGCTAAACCAAGAAGTAGTAGTAAACTAATTATAATGGTAAGTATAAGTAGAGCTAGCATTGTATATATCTTATTCATTCCGAGTCTGTTAAGTAAATTATTAAAACGCATTAAGCACCCTCATTTCCAGTAACTTATATAATGTAATTATAGTTAAAATATATTTTGAGTCTAGCTATTTTAAAAATGTTAAAATAAAAAGAAAGTGTAAAAATGAGTAATTATAATTTAAGAAATTTATATTTAAAAGATGCTTTGGATTTATATGAGTCTTTTGGAGAAGAAGAGCCTGCTTTTGCGAAAAACTCATCTGGTAGAGTGAGTGCGAACTCTGTCAGAACGAATTTATCTGGATTTTTAGAAGATAATAGAAACTCAGCTTTTGTTTGGGAAGAGGAGAGATCTAATAAATCTAATTTAGATGAAGTAAGTGACATCTTTACTGAAAATTTGCTCTATTTATTTTGCAGTCAACTTTTCTTGAATAAAGGTGAGCTTAGTGTTGAAGTTTATATTCCTCAATCTAATCTAAATAAACATTTAAATTATGAGGGTTTTATTAATTCTTTTCTGGACTTAATCGCTAATAACGACAAAGTTCAAGTAATTAATATAAAAATTCCAGACTACTATAAAGATTTAGTTAAGTACTTCAATGAATTAGGTTTTATTGAAAGTGATATCAGTATTAATATCGGTACTAAATTCCAAGGGGATAGAAATGTCTGGATGAAAACTTTTATCATGGATAAGCTTAGCAATTGGCCGTCTATCTGGGCATTTGTCCCTACTGAGCAAGCAGTGTTTGCTATTTATGGAAATGAGAAGAAAATTACTCAAACTAAATTTATTAACTATTCAGAATATTTGGAAGATATAAGCCTAAGATCATTATGCATTAATAATAAATTGGCAGACTGTAATGGCTATTTATTAAAAGATTATGCAACTGCAATGAAAGAATATAAAAAAGATTTTAATAATTTACCAGCTAGTTTGAAAAATGCAGTACAACAAAGTGAAGAGTACTTTGCAGGTAAAAGGAAAAAATTTGATCTTCCTATAGTTTTTGATAATTTTACAAGCTTTCAAAAATTAGTTTGGGAAAAAACTAGAAATATTCCTTATGGTTCAGTCTACTCTTATGAAGATTTGGCCATAGAGATTACGGGTAATAGTAATTTGAATCCTAATAGTTTTAGTAGGGCAGTTGGGCAAGCTTTAAGCAATAATCCTTTAGTAGTTTTTATACCTTGTCATAGAATTATAGCCAAGAGTGGAAACTTACAAGGTTATAAATATGATGTTAAAGTTAAAGATTGGCTTTTAACAAAAGAAATGTTGTCTTGGTAGCTCTTTTATTAAAAGATTTAACAATTTTAAACTTTTTGAGGTAAAAAACAGATGTAAAATATGCTTAAAAGCCCGATAATAAAGCATTTAGAAAAAATATTAAAAAATAATTAAAAAAGTTAAGAAAAAATTTGACATATGTAAAATTGATATATATAATGATTCGTGCATTTCATTTAGTTCATTGATTTTGAACTTGTGAGTGAGACTTGGTGAGATTAGCTCAGTTGGTTAGAGCGCTGGTTTGTGGCACCAGAGGCCGTGGGTTCAACTCCCATATCTCACCCCATATAATGGGATGTAGCCAAGTGGTTAAGGCACATGACTTTGACTCATGCAGTCGGAGGTTCGAATCCTCCCATCCCAGCCATGACTCGTTAGCTCAGTCGGTAGAGCATCTGACTTTTAATCAGAGGGCCCAGGGTTCGAGTCCCTGACGAGTCACCAGTTTAAAGCCAACAAACATAGAAGTTTGTTGGCTTTTATTTTTGTTCATTTTCGAATATTGCTTCAGAATTAATCACAAGCATTGTCTTTAATTACTTAATTTGATTATTAACTTAATTATATTAGGCCTTTTAATTATCGCTGGTTAACTTATCTTTTAAATTTATATAATAATCTAGAAAAGAGGTAAATAAAGAATTGGCAATTAAGGATGTTACGATATACTTTAAGTAAATGAAAAGTTCTGAGGTGCGAAAAAATGATAATAAGCAAGGCAATTTTAGCGATAATGGAAGAACAAGGGATGACACAAGCAAGCTTAGGTAGAGAACTTGATGTAAGTAGACAGGCATTAAATCAAAGACTAAAAAGAGATAGCATGAGGACAAATGAACTAATAGATATATTAGATGTATTAGGCTATGACTTGGTAATCCAGCCTAAAGGTTCTAGATTGGAAAAAGGAGCGTTGAAAATCGAGAGGGGCAAATAATAAATCTTACAAGGATATGTAAGGTTTCATTTAAAAGTTTATTTTTCTTTTTTATAAATCTAGATTAAATCATAGTTAAATCTTAGTTTTATATTAACTTATTACCTAAATATGCTGTATTTCTACTTAAAATATGAGAGAATAAATAAGGATTTTAATAGTTTAATAGAAGAGGTATATTATGAGTTTTTTAGGAAATTTATTCAATAAGAAAAATGAAATTGAAGTTTTTGCACCACTACAAGGTAAAGTAGTAAAACTTAATGAAATTCCGGATCCAGTATTTTCGTCTGGAATGATGGGAGATGGTGTAGGAATTGAAGCTAGCGAGAATCTTGTCAAAGCTCCGTTTGATGGGGAAGTTGTAACTTTGTTTCCGACTAATCATGCTATTGGTCTAATAAATGCTGAGGGAGTAGAAGTATTAATCCATGTTGGAATTAATACAGTTGAGATGAATGGTGAAGGTTTCAAGGCTCATGTAGCTCAAGGTGACAAAGTAAAACAAGGTGAATTGCTATTAGAATTTGATGCAGACTTGATTCATGAAAAGGGATACTCTAGCGTAACTCCAGTAATTATTACTAATTCAGCTGAGTTAAAATCTATCCAAATAAATAATAAAGAGAATATTGATTTTTCTGACGAGCTTTTTACTGTTGAAAAATAGAATAAATAAAGGAAAACTATGAGAGAAAGTGATTTCATAAATATTGTTAAAGGTGGATTAATAGTTTCTTGTCAAGCATTACCAGGTGAGCCTTTATATACTGAAAAAGGTGAGATTATACCGTTGTTGGCTAAAGCTGCAGAGGCTGGTGGTGCTGTTGCTTTAAGAGCAAATAGTGTAAGAGATATCAAGAATATCAAAGAAGTTACAAAACTCCCTATAATTGGAATAATTAAGAAAGATTATCCACCACAAGAACCTTTCATAACAGCTACTATCAAAGAAGTTGATGAATTAGTAGAGGTTGGTTGTGAAGTAATTGCTTTGGACCTAACCATGAGAGAGCGCCACGATGGTTTAGAAGTAAATGATTTTATTAAAATAATCAAAGATAAATACCCTGAACAATTGTTTATGGCTGATATATCAACTTTTGAAGAAGCTCTAAATGCTCATGAACAAGGAATTAACTTCGTTGGTACTACTTTAGCAGGTTATACTTCTTATAGTAAGCTACTAGATGGACCAAACTTTGATTTGATTGAGAAAATGGTAAATTCTGGGATGAATGTTATTGCGGAAGGAAAAATTCATACACCAGAACAGGCAAGGAGAGTTAAAGATTTAGGTGTTTGTGGCATAGTAGTTGGTGGAGCAATCACAAGGCCTAAAGAAATTACAGAGAGGTTTGTAAAAGCATTAGATTAATATAAGTGAGGTAAATGTAAAATGATAAAAAGAGATTACACAATTAAAGCAGAAACTGGAATACATGCTAGACCAGCCACTGCTCTAGTACAAACAGCAGCAAAGTTTGACTCTGATGTAAATATATTTCTAGGTGATAAGAAAGCTAGTCTAAGATCAATACTAGGAATAATGTCATTGGGAATTAAAAATAATGATATAGTGACCCTTGAGGTTGACGGCAAAGATGAAGCTGAAGCTATTGAGGCTTTAGAAACATCTCTTTCAGAAGGAGGACTAATTTAGTAGTGTCTCAAGTATTAAAAGGTACAATTGCTTCTGAGGGTATTGCAGTAGCTCCGGTAAAGATTATCGAAGATATAGATCTTAGTTTTGATAGAGTGGAAATTTCTGATGTCAAGAAGGAAATATTCAGGTTTGAAGAAGCTGTATTTGTAGCGAAACAGGATATTGAAAAAGTCAGAAATAAAGCAGCTGATAATATAGATGAAGAGAGAGCTGCAATCTTTGATGCACAATTATTATTCCTTGAGGACCCAGAATTTATTGGTCAGATTAAGTCTCAGATAGAATCAACTTATGTAAATGCTGAATCTGCTCTAGATGACGTTAGCAATATGTTTATTTCTATATTTTCTGCTATGGAAGATAATCCTTATATGCAAGAGCGAGCAAAAGATATAGAAGATGTATCAAAAAGATTATTGGCAAATCTATTAGGAAAAGAAGATTTAGGGATTTCTAATATTTCTGAAGAAAGTATTCTATTAGCAGAAGATTTAAGTCCTAGTGAGACAAGTCAATTGAATAAAAATCTAGTGCAAGCTTTTTTGACTGAAGTTGGAGGTAGAACTTCTCATTCTGCTATTATTGCAAGAAGTCTTGGTATACCAGCTATTGTTGGACTCAGTAACTTACGCAGTAAAGTTAATGATGGAGATATTGTAATTGTAGATGCTGAAGAAGGGTTAGTGATTCTTAATCCTAGTGAAGAAGAAATCAAAATATATAAACATAAAAGAGAAGAGTATTTGCATAATAAGAATGAGCTTCTTAAGTTAAAAGACAAGAATACTGTTAGTAAAGATGGTGTACAAGTCGAATTAGGAGCTAATATTGCTGGGCCAGAAGATATAGAAAATGCATTGCTGAATGGTGCTGAGGCTATAGGGCTTTTTAGAACCGAATTTCTCTACATGAAAGATGATAGATTACCTAGTGAAGAAGAACAATTCGAGGCATACAAGCAAGTTCTTGTAGGAATGCAAAATAGACCTGTTGTTATTAGAACTATGGATATCGGTGGCGATAAGGAGTTGCCATCTTTAAGTTTAGAAAAAGAACTGAATCCTTTTTTAGGTCATAGAGCGATTAGAATTTCTTTGGAAAAAGAGGATATATTTAGAACCCAGCTTAGGGCACTATTACGTGCATCTGCTTTTGGTAATCTTAAAGTTATGTTCCCAATGATTGCTACGATTTCTGAATTTAGACAGGCTAAAAAATTTTTATTAGAAGAGAAATCAAAGCTAGAAGGTGAAGAAGTTAAGTTAGGTGAAGTTGAAGTGGGGATTATGATAGAGATACCTGCTGCGGCAATTTTAGCTGAGCAATTTGCCAAAGAAGTTGATTTCTTTAGCGTTGGAACTAATGATTTAATTCAATATACAATGGCTGCAGATAGAATGAACGAGAAAGTTTCATATCTATATCAACCGCTAAACCCTGCAATTATTAGATTGTTACAAAATGTAATTGCTTCTGCACATAAAGAAGGCAAATGGGTTGGCATGTGTGGTGAGATGGCAGGAGATGAGCGTGCAGTACCATTGTTACTAGGTCTAGGATTAGATGAGTTTTCAATGTCAGCAGGAAATATACTTAAGATAAGGGAACTTATTAGTAGGCTGGATAAAAAAGATTGTGAAACTCTTGTTCAAAAAGTAATTAAAGACTGTAGTTCAGAAGAAGATGTTATTAATCTATTAGCTGAAAAATAAATTCAAGAAAAAATGCAAGCTAGAAAGTAATTTCTAACTTGCTTTTTCTTTATATTGATGATCTTTTGAAAATTAAAATCTTTTCACGATTGTCCTCTTTAGAGTTAATATCTATACTTTTATAAAGTTTGAATTGAGTTTTATCTGACAAGAATTCTAGATATTTTCTGTCTGGATAATAAAGGATTATATATACATCACGAGGATAAATTATAAGTGAGTTTAAGATGTTATTAATAACTGCTTGGAAAATTTTAGGGGAGAAAGGGTTGAAAAAATAGAAAATATTAGCATCTTTCTCAATTTCATAATGCTCAGCAAAAGTTTGAAAAATATCTAGATCTTGATGAGGAATATTTAATTCATTTATTTTATCTAAATAATTATCATAATTTATTTCAAGTATATCAAAAGCTTCGTCCATGAGTTCAATACCTATGGACTTAATATTCCAGTAGTAATGCAAATAGAGGAGCGCTCTTCCTGTACCACAACCAAAATCTATTAGTTTAGAGCCCTTAGGTGGCTGAAACTCCTTAACCAGTTTGTCCAAAACTTCATATTCAGTTGACTCTGTTGGATTGTAAATTATCCTGGCTCTTCTAGGCCACTCTAAGTTGACCTCAGTATTAAGTTCAAAGAGCTTTTCGAAATTTAGTCTATTTTTGTTGTTCATATTAATGTCCTAACTTAATATAAGAATATATAGTAAAAGAGCTCAACTTTGTGATAAAAATGATTTGACCCCAATAAGCTGAACTCTTTTATTTAAACTAAATGAATACTAGTATTCTATTTTGACAATCTTAAATTGTTTAAACTCATCTTTTTCAAGCTGTAGACTCGATTGAATGTTTAATTTGTCATTGGCTTGGATAAAGTGTACACGATTGTCTAATTCTTCAGGAACAATAACATATATATTATTATTTTCTTTTACGCTCAAATAGTAAATGGTATTACCATTAACTACTACTTCTGAAATTTTCTCTACTGTAATTTTTTCATCCTCAAATACATTTGAATCGGAAGAAACTTCAGGATTAATATCAAAATATTTGCTAATAGTTTCTTGTACATTGTCGCCAACAATTACATCGGTGAATTGTTCTGCATCAACCAAAGCAAACATTTTGGCAGTAAGAGATTGGTCTTTTAGAGACATGAAATAAACTGGTCTACCACCTAAATTAAGTATTACAGGGAAGGTAGGTTCATAGTTTTTCTCTTGTACTTTACCCCTAGCACTCTTCATAGCAGCTGTTTCAGTAGCTGAAGGAACAGGGTAGAACTTAGTTTCTTTGGTTCTTAAGTTTACATAATAGAAACCGAGATTGGATTCATCTGATCTTACAGAAGTTACACCAGTTGTAAGGTAGATATCTTCACCTAAGGAAATATAATTGTAGCCTTCTGTTGTTGAGGTAACATTCTTTTGACTGAACACAGAGTTCCAGAAACCACGATTATATTTACCATAGGAATTTAGTTGACTAATTATCACTTCAGCAGGGTTTACTCTATCGACCCAGCTAGGAACTTCATCTCTCTTATAGTATGTACTTTTACCAGTATTAGCATCAGTAATAATAGCACCTTTAGCATCTAAACCACCAAAGAAAAAGATAGGTTTATGTAGCACCGGTGTTACATACCAAGCTTTACCATTGTCATCTATCTCAAAGTTGCTTTCGCCTAGAATTGAGAAAGGGAATTGGAATCTTATGTGTCTGTTAAGATCTCTAAATAAAATATCGCTTTCAGAATAGAATATTGCTTCATCAAGTTTAGTGAGGTCACCATCTTGAGATGTCATATCTACACTTACATAGTGCTGAATACCGCTTTGGTTGTTAGTAAAGTATTTGATAATATCGTAGTATTCAAGTGGAGAAACTCTTATTGGTTTACCTGCAATATTTACTTGAGAATATTTATTAGCAACATTAAATTGGCTAACTAACTCTCCCATTGATCCCATCTGCTTTTCACCTATGACTCGAGCAGCCTCTCTATCTACTACAGGAACTTGGTTAATAGATACTTGTTCAATATCTTTAGCGAAATCACTACTATTAATTTCAATTAATTCAGCGTATTGTTTTGAGAAAAAGAATGGAGATGAAATTAAAGTTCCTAAAAAAGGAATAGCTATTAATAAAATAATAGCGACTATAGATGATTTAAGACCTTTTGATGATTTCAGCTGTTTACCAAATAATGCATGAAGTACCCAGTAAACTATAATTCCTATAATAATGGTTTTGTAAAAATCAAAGCTTTGTGGGCTTAATGATGGTAATGTAAAAAAGAAATACAAAAACATTACAATTATAGTTAAAACTAAAATTTGCCACCAAGGTCTTTTGCCTACTTTATAAGTATTAGATTCAAAAGCCTCATAGAAAAACTCATTGAATTTTTCATTCATATTTTCAGTGTTCATCTTGCGGTTCATGTAAACCTCCTAAATTCTGTGATAATAATATTTTAGCAGATAGGGCTTGTGAGTAATCTAAGTTTTTAAAAAGTAAGATAGAGATTTATTTTAGGTCTTACGTCAGATAAAATTAATTATGAAAAAATATAAAACTTTGTTGACAAGAATATTTTTTATGTTATTATGATACAGCTTAGTTGAAAAGCGAGTCAAAACGCTGATATAGCTCAGTTGGTAGAGCAACTGCCTTGTAAGCAGTAGGTCGGGGGTTCGAGTCCGTCTATCAGCTCCAGATATAAGGCTTGTGGCAACACAAGCCTTTTCTTTAATAATTCAAATTTAAAAATAATTAATATAACAAATTAAAATTAATGTTTAGTTAATTACTATTTTTAATTTTATAGTAGCTTATGCACTAACCGTTATTTTATTTAAGGAGAAAATGATGAGTGAAAATCTTTTCGCATCAAAGACAAAAGCTGATTTAATAGAAATTGTTCGAATGACTGGTGTATTACCAGTTGGTAAAGCTCAGAAGATGAAAAAACAAGAGCTAGTAGATTTTTTAAATTCTCAATTATCAGATAATAATTTAGAAGCAGCAGACGAAGAAAAAGCAAAGTCTGAAGAAGCAACAAAAGCAGAAATTGCAGAAGAATCAAAGTCGAACTCTACAGAAGAGATAAAGACAGAAGAAGCAAAGTCAGAACAGGATGCTGAAATAAAATCTGCTGATGATAAAAAATCCTCCAGTAATACAGACAAAAGTAAAAAAGAAACTGCAAAGAAAAAAACTAATTCTAATAATTCAAAAGATAAAACAAATTCAAAAAATAATACTAAGAAAAGAAGTTCAAAATCTGAAGATAATAATTCTAAAAATATTGATCAACTTAATGATTCCAATAAAGAAAATCTATCCAAAACAAATGATTCAGAATCCAATGAAGATTTAAAGGATAAAGAATCTGGGTTTGCTGAAATTAATGATTCTAATTTTATTGCTAAAGCAAGACCAAGAAAAAATTCTAAAACTTCTAAAGATAAAGTTTCCAATGAAGATGATGAAGCTAATAAAACTGAAGACGCAGATAATGCAGATAATGTTGATTTAGATAATGAAGATTCTAATGATAATGGCAAAAAAGCAAAAGACTTACCGTTAGTTGATGGTGTATTGGAAATTATGCCTGATGGATATGGATTCTTAAGAACTGAGAATTATATTCAAGGTCCTAGAGATGTTTATGTGCAAGCCCAAATGATTAAAAGATTCTCTTTGAGAAGTGGTGACTTCATTCTTGGTAATGTTAAAGATAAACATGATAAGGATCAATTTGGTGCCTTGGTTTACATTCATGAAGTTAATGGAAGAGCCCCAGAGACTATGCATAATAGAGCCAATTTCGAACGTTTAACACCAGTTTACCCACAAGATAAATTTGTTTTAGAAACCGAAAGACATGAATTATCGACAAGAATTATTGATCTTTTTTCACCAATTGGAAAAGGTCAAAGGGGAATGATAGTTTCTCCACCAAAAGCTGGTAAAACCATTCTTCTGCAAAAAATAGCTAATGCAATTTCAAAGAATAATCCTGAAACTAAATTGTTTGTTCTATTGATTGATGAGCGTCCAGAAGAAGTTACTGACATGCAAAGAAGAATTGACGGGGAAGTTGTTTATTCTACCTTTGATAAATCTCCTGAAAATCACGTTAAAATTTCTGAACTTGTCCTTGAAAGGGCAAAACGTCTGGTTGAGTTAGGTGAAGATGTTGTGATCTTAGTTGATTCATTAACCAGAATGGCAAGAGCATATAACTTGACTATTACACCAACTGGTAGAACATTGACAGGTGGTTTAGATCCAGCAGCTCTACATCATCCTAAGAGATTTTTTGGTGCAGCTAGAAATATTGAAAATGGTGGAAGTTTGACAATCTTGGCTACTGCTCTTGTTGAGACAGGATCTAGAATGGATGAAGTTATCTTCGAAGAATTTAAAGGTACTGGTAATATGGAAGTATACTTGGATAGAAAACTATCTGAAAAACGTATATTCCCAGCAATTGATGTCAATAGATCCAGTACAAGAAGAGAAGAGTTACTTTTATCTAATGATGAGCTTGAAGCTGTATGGGCTGTTAGAAAAGCCTTTAGTACATTGGATACCAGCAATGTTACTGAACTTATTATTAGTTTAATGCTTAAAACTAAGACTAATAAACATATGATAGAGTCATTGAATATTTCTTTGAAAGACAAGAATATTATTAATGCGATGAAGTTGAAAACTGATAATAATTCAAGCAATGGAAATGGAAATTCATATAGTAGTGATAATTTGAACGGAAATAGTGCATATTATGATTATTAAAAAATGTGATTTCTAATGATATGTGCTTGACAGATATCACTTTATTGTTATAATTTATAGGCTACAAAACCGAGTCGGCATTCGTGATCAAGAGATTACGGGTCGAAATTCTGTTAAAGAGGTGAGAAATATGAAGAAAGATATACATCCAGAATATCAAAAAGCTGTAGTTACTTGTGCATGTGGAAACACATTTGAAACAAAATCAGTTATTTCAGATATTAATATTGATATTTGCAGTAATTGCCATCCATTCTACACAGGTAAGCAAAAATTGGTAGATTCAGGTGGTCGTGTTGATAAATTCAACAAACGTATGCAAAACGCACAAAGCAAATAGTAGATTTGTAAAAAGAAAAGATTGCCACAGTGGCAATCTTTTTTCTTGTAAATAAATATAACTTTTTATATAAATCTTTTATAGATAATAAACTATATAAAATTAGTATTAGTTAAAAAGAATTTGAATTTATGAACCTAAAACAATGGAAAAAAATAAGCATTGATAAATTAAGAGAAAACGAGTTTTATTTTGGTGATGATGCCTTTTGGCTAGGAACTATAATTGATAAGCTATTAGAGAAATATAATATTGATCTAGAAGCTGAACTTGATGATGAATTAGAAAATAACTTGAATTCTGATTTAAATAAACTTATGCAGGGACAACTGATAGAGCAGATTCTTGGATTTACGTATTTTTATGGTGAACGTATTGAAGTATATCCAGATGTTTTGATACCACGTCCAGATTCTGAAATAATGCTAGAGACCATAAAAGAATATATTCCATATATAAATTCCATTAAACATAAATCAACAAATAAAGAAATTAATATTTTAGAAATAGGAATAGGTTCTGGTGCTTTGAGTATTAGCTTAGCAAAGATGCTTGATTCGTTTGGTATAAATTATAGAATATTAGCAAGTGATATCGCACCTGCTGCCATTAACGCTAGTAAGAAAAATATACAAGCTCATAATTTAGATGAAAAAGTAAAAGTTGAATTAGCAGATCTTTGGCCTAATGAAGTTTTAGATGGAAATTATAAGATTGACCTTCTACTTTCTAATCCACCTTATGTTGCTGAGTCTGAAATTGACGATGAATCAATGTTTGAATATGAACCTAAAACAGCATTGGTTGCTGACAATAATGGTTTAGAAATATATAATAGGATTTTTAGTGAGGTTAATAAATATTTGAATAAGGGTGCTTTAATTGTTTTAGAACATGGACATGAGCAAAAGCAAGCCTTGATTAATTTAGCTGAAAATAATTATAATTACATCAGAACAAATAAAGACTTAGCATCACGTGATAGAATTAGTGTGTTTATCTTTGAGTAATAGAGGGATTTTATGCAAAAAGAAACAAAGGAAAAATTAGATAGATTAAGTGCTAGATATGAAGAATTACAGATTGAAATGAGCAATCCAGAAGTTCTTTCTAATCAAGAGCGCTACTTAGAAATAGTAAAAGAATCCAACGAAATTGCTGATACTGTTACAGCATATAATGAATATAAAAGTATTGAAAATGATTTAGAAGAAAATAAGTTGCTGCTAGAAGAAACTCCAAACAGTGAGAGTGAAATGATCAGTATGATCAAAGATGAAATTTCTGAAAATGAAGAAAGAATAGCGCAGCTTGAAGAAGAATTATTAGAATCACTTAGACCTAAGGATCCTCGTGATTCAAGAGATGTTATCATGGAAATTAGAGCAGGTGCCGGTGGAGACGAAGCTGCCTTATTCGCATCAGATCTATTTGAAATGTATTCTGCATATGCTGCTGAGAGAGGCTATGTACTAGAGATTGCTAGTGAAGCTGACAACGATATAGGTGGATATAAAGAAATTATTTTCACATTAGCTGGTAAAGGTGCTTTTAGCCGCTTGAAGTATGAGAGTGGTGTTCACAGAGTTCAAAGAGTTCCTGAAACAGAGTCAGGAGGTAGAATACACACATCTACTGTTACTGTAGCAGTTATGGCTGAAGTTGATGAAGTTGAGGTAGATATTGATCCTAATGATCTTAGAATAGACGTTTATCGAGCATCAGGTGCTGGTGGTCAGCACGTTAACAAAACTTCATCTGCAGTTAGAATAACTCACATTCCAACCAATACTGTAGTTGCTATGCAAGATGAGAGATCACAACATAAAAATAAAGATAAGGCTATGAAAATTTTACGTGCCAGACTTTACGAAATGGAAGAAGAAAAACGAAGCAGTGAAATAGCTGGTGAAAGAAAGAGTCAAGTTGGTACAGGGGATAGAAGTGAAAGAATTAGAACATATAACTTCCCGCAAGGTAGAGTTACCGACCACAGAATTAACTTAACTTTATATAAATTAAATGATGTTCTTGCAGGAGATATGGATGAAATTATCGACGCTTTAATTACTGCAGAAAGAACAGAATCACTTTTGTCAGGTGAAGAATAGAACTAAATTATTATGAGAACAAAAATTATTAAAATTGCTGAAAACAATTATGCAGAAGCTCTTTCAGAGCCAGCAAAGGCTCTGAGAGAAGGTAAGATTGTTGCGTTTCCAACAGAAACTGTATACGGACTGGGAGCAGCATGGAATAATGCAGAAGCAGTTTATAATATTTTTAAAACCAAGGGAAGACCACAAGATAACCCTTTGATTGTTCACGTAGCAAAACAAGAAGATATGAAAACTTATTTTGCTTTCTGGGATAGGCTTGCTGAGGCTTTGACTAAAGACTTTTGTCCAGGACCATTTACTTTGATAATGCCCAAGGCGGATCATGTAAAAAGTCCGGTTACAGCAGGTTTATCAACTATTGGAATTAGAGTACCAAGTAATAGGATAGCAAGAGAGCTTATAAGCTTAACTAACGTTGGAATAGCAGCTCCTTCAGCTAATCTTAGTGGCAAACCAAGTCCAACAACTCTGGAAGATTGTGTAGAAGATCTTGAAGGAAAAGTAGAATACATAATTGATGGGGGCGATTGTGAATTTGGTGTTGAATCTACTATAGTATCTTGGGATGGTGAGGTTCTTAAATTATTGAGACCTGGAGCAATAAGTGAAGCTGACATTAAGGCTGTTTTAGATAGAAATTCTATAGACGTAGAGCTTATAGATAAAACAGGGAAATTATTATCTGAAGACGAAAAACCTGAAGCACCTGGTATGAAATACAGGCATTATGCTCCAAAAGCTGAAGTTAATATAATTACTGGATCTAACGTAGAAGAAAAGTTAGATTATATCAATAAAATAATTACAAATGGGAATTTTGATAGAATTGGGTTGTTAATTTCTGAGACTTTAGCAGCTTGTTTCAGAAGTGAATTCTCAAATAATGAAGAGTATAATTTAATTAAAAATATGGTAACTTTTCGTAAGGATGAAAGAAACCAAGAGGCTGCACATAATCTATTCAAGAGTTTTAGAATAATGGATAGAGAAAATCTAGATTTGATTTTAGTAGAAGCAGTTGATGAAATTGGAAGTGGTAAAGCCTTTATGAATAGGTTACGCAAAGCTTCAGTTAAAGGAGATTTGTGACATGAAAACAAATAGAATTTTTGATTTTGATTTTAAAGTTTTTCCTTATATTATTGTACTTTTAATTGCGTATTTAGTTTTACCTTTAATATCAGGCGATACAGGAAGTGCAATGTTTAATATATTGTTTGTATTACCTTTACTAAATGTTATTTTGGGTCTTATTTATAGTTATAAGAATAGGGTTTCAATATATTATTATATTTTGAATTTCATTGCTTTACTACCAACTATTATCTTTATATTTAAACAATGGGATACTTTAATTTATGCACTAATTTATTTCCTGGCAGCAGTGTTTGGTACCTTTATTGGCATTGGCTTAAAGAAATATAATAGTAAGTAAATTTAAATATAAAAAATATCTTGATTTAATGCATATATGCGTTTGATTTAAGAATAACTATCTGCTAGAATTAACTAGCTGTCAAACAGCATTCCTTACTCTGCTTTCACGAGCAGGGTCAATAGTCCACAAGGAGGTGAAGAAATGGCTAAATATGAACTAATGTACATTGTTGATGGTGCTTTAGAAGCAGAAGCTAATCAAGCAGTTCACGATAAAGTAAAAGCTATCGTTGAAAAGAATGCTACTATTACTTCTGAAGAACATATTGGTCGTAAACGTTTTGCTTATGAGATTGATCATAAGAACGAGGGCGATTATATGTTATTCACAATTGAAGCAGAAAAAAGTGCACCAGAAGAAATCAATAGTGATTTAAGAATTACTGAAGGTTTAGTTCGTCACATTCTATTCGCATTAGACTAGAATCGTTGATCGATTAAATTAAGTAGGAAACATTAAGAGAGGCATTAAATGAACAAGACAATTTTGATGGGACGTTTGACAAAAGATCCTGAATTAACAAGTACATCTAACGGAATCAGCAGATGCTCATTTACAGTTGCTGTTGACAGAAGATTTAAGAACGCTGATGGTGATCGTGAAACTGATTTTATTCCAGTTGTTGCATGGAGATCTACAGCTGAATTTGTTAGCAGATATTTTGCAAAAGGCCAAAGAATAGCTTTGGTAGGTTCAATTCAAGTTCGTTCATGGGATGATCAACAGAGTGGTCAAAGAAGATATATTACAGAAGTTGTAGCTGATGAAGTTTACTTTGCAGATAGCAAGTCCAGTAACCAATCATCTGATAATTATAACTACAGCAATAACAACGATAATAGTTATAGCGGTAATAATTTCAATAATAATAGCTACACAAATTCCAGTGATGGTTTCTTTGAAGCACCTGATGATGATACAGAATTGCCTTTTGATCTTTAATAATTATTAAGAAGGAGAATATAATGGCTAATAAACGTTTTAATAGAAGAAAACCTAGACGTAAAGTATGCCAATTCTGTGTAGATCATGTTGAAGCTATAGATTACAAAGATGAAGCTTTGCTAAGAAAGTATCTTTCAGAAAATGCAAAGATCTTGCCTAGACGTACAACAGGTACATGTGCAAAACATCAAAGAAGATTAACTACAGCTATTAAGAGAGCAAGACAGATGGCATTAATACCTTTCACAGAGGCTTAATGATAAAATAATTTAATTATTTATTAAGGTACTTTTGCAAGAAAGTACCTTTTATTATATTTAATTTTAAATTTATAATAAAATCTAAGGTAGATATAAAGTATGAGGTTAAATAATATGGATAATAATAAAAACTATAATGATGCAAAAAATCAAGATTCTAATTCAAGTAATAATCTAGAAAATAATGATAAAGTTGAGATTTGGAATGATATTGTTTCAATTATAGATTTAAGTAAAACGATTTGTATATCCTTATGTTCCACATTAGGTTTGTTTTTTCTAGCTCCAAAGAATAATACAACAATGCAATTGTTTTTTGGGCTAATAGGTGCAGTTATTGCTGTAATAATAAATTCTATTATTGTTAAACCAAAGAGGAAGGTAGAGGAAGAATAATGGATGCTATTTTAATTCTGCAAATATTAGGAGCAGTTTTGGCTGCAGTTGCAATTTATACTATTATTGGTTTTATTCCGGGAACTGATGAAACTGCAGTTATTGTGCCTATAACTCTTGCTTTAGTTTTATCTGGTCTTAGAGCTGAGGTAAATTTAGCATTCTTTATTGCTGCTGTTGTAACTTTATCAGTAAGTAATGCAATGCCAACTATTGTCGTTGGTCTACCAGGAGGGGTAATGTCATCGCCCATGCTAGAGTCTTCGCAATATTTAAAGAGTAGAGGCTTATCCGCTTTAGCGATTAAAAAACTAGCTGCAGGTGCACTTTTAGGAGTAGTAATTGCTCTTCCAAGCTCATTATTAATGGCAAAATTATTAGCACCTCTTGGAGGATTTATAAAAGATTATGCCTCATTATTGTTTGTGTTTGGTGCAATATTCTTAGCTTTACTTAGTAAGTCAAAACTTATCTCTTTAATTAGTATTATCCCTTTGGCAGTATTGTTTATGTCATTCAGACACATGTACTGGAATTTAGGAATAGTTCCTGCTAATAAAAATGTTAGTATTTCATTTTTCTTAGGGATAACTGTTGGTCCACTATTATTTTCACTTCTAGAGATAATGAACAAAGATTCTCGTAAAAACTATATCAGAACTGAAGAAAAAAAGGTTACTATACCAAAGATTGAAAATAGTACATTAAACCCCTTTAAAATTTTAAATAAATCCGAATTAAAGAAAATCTCACTAAGCTCATTTATATCAAGTGCACTATTTGTTTTGTCCCCAGTAGGTCTAGTCTTATTATTAGGTGAAAGCTTCAATAGAGATAAAACTGATAAGGATGCTACTGCATTTAGTAAAATATCTACTATGTCTGGGCTTATACAATCTACATATTTATCCGGGATATTAATTCCATTAATTGCTTTGGGAGTTCCATTGTCTCCAGTCAGTATTGGTCCAGGAATTGCATTGTTTGAAGCAGAACCAGTGTATCAATCTACTAGGAATATTCATCACATATTAGGTGGAAATAAAATAGCTTTGATTGCTAGTTTTGCAGCATTAATTGCCATATGTATAATGTATATTTTTGCAAATAGATTTGCACATGTTATTACTAAATTTGTATTAACAAGAATTCCTCATGAAGCAATATTATCCTTATTCATTGCATTTATTATTATGCTTGCATATATGGATGCTGGTCTATTAAATGTAATTGCGGTATTGATTATAGGAGTTTTTAGTGGATTCTTGAATAAGCTTGGAGTTAATTATGGGGTTCAATTTATGGCATTATATGCTTCACCATGGATTGTACAGCAGATAGTAAGCATTATTTAAAGATAATTGAAAAAATAACTTTTACTATTGAGTTATAATGATATAAAGAAAAATTTAGATTAGGAGTGAAGAATGAAAGTAATTTTATTAGAAGATGTTAAAAAAGTAGGTAAAAAAGATGAAATAGTTGAAGTTAGTACAGGGTACGCTAATAATTACTTGATAAAAAAAGGTTTAGCTAAAGAAGCCACTTCTTCAAATTTAAATGAAATTAAACAGAAAAAAGGTGCTGAACAAGCTAATGCAGCAAGAGAGTTAGCAGAAGCTAGGGAAGTTGGTAAAGAACTTAAAGATAAGGTTTTTGTCAAAAAGATGAAAGCAGGAGATGATGGCAGACTATACGGATCATTAACAAACTCAGATGTAGCTGATCTCCTGAAATCTGCTGGTTATGAAGTTGATAAGAGAAATATAACTTTAGCAACAAATATCAAAAATATTGGTTCTGTAAATGCAGAAGTTAAGCTACATAGAGATGTTACAGTTAAGATAACTGTAAGAGTTGAAGCTGAATAGTTTTAGAGTTTAGGTTTAAGGTTTATAGTAATGGCTAATTATCCAAATGATAGTTATGAAAACAACTTGAAAGTTCCGCCTCAGAATGTTGAAGCTGAGGAGTCATTGTTAGGATGTGCTTTAACATCAGAAGATGCTAGAGCTGAGATTGTGCGCCTCGAAAAAGAAGACTTTTATCAGAAAAAGAATGGATTGATATATCAAGCAATTATTGAAAAAGCAGCTAAAGGTGAAGCAATTGATATTTTAAGTGTTGCTGATTATCTTGAATCTGAAGGTACTTTAGATGTTATTGGTGGTATATCCTATTTAACTGAACTAGCTGATAAATCATATTTATTATCTAATGTGGCAGAATATGCGGATATAGTTAAAGAGAAAAGTCGTTTAAGAAAACTATTAACTTTTGTCCAAAAAATGGAAAAATCAATTTATTCAGGAAAAGAAAATGCTGATGATTTGATTAACCTTATGGCTGCAGAAGTAGTTAAGAGTAAAGATGATTTGAGTCACAAAGATCTAATGCCATTACATGAAATTTTAAACGTAACATTAAAAGAATTACGTAAGAGTGATAGTGATGAGCTAGCAGTTGATTCTGGATTCCCTAATTTGAACAAGAAACTGGGAAGATTAAGACGTCAGACTCTAAATATACTCGCAGCTAGACCAGCAATGGGTAAATCTGCCTTTGCATTAAACTTGGCTCTGAATGTTGCATTAAAAGGCAAAACTGTAGCAATTTTCTCGTTAGAGATGAGTAAAAATGAAGTAGGTTTAAGGTTATTAAGCTCAGCCTCAACTATAGCTACGAATAAAATTAAAGAAGCTATAGATACAGCTAGTCCTGATGCAAATAAAGTTAGAGATGCAGTACAAGTTTTAGCAACAGCTAATATTTATATAGATGACTCAGCTTCTACTTCACCAGCTGATATAAGAGCAAAATGTAATAAACTTATGGCTCAAGCTGGATTAGATTTGATTGTTATTGACTATTTACAATTAATAGGAAGTGATAGCTCAAATCAGAATAGACAGCAAGAAATTTCAGAAATTTCTAGAGCGTTAAAAATTATGGCTCGTGACTTGAATGTTCCGGTAATAGCTTTGTCACAATTAAGTCGTGGTGTAGAAATGCGTGAGAATAAACGCCCAATGCTATCTGACTTGCGTGAATCTGGAGCAATTGAGCAGGATGCGGATGCTGTAATGTTTCTATATAGAGATTCGTACTATAACAATGAGGAGTTACCACCAAATCCAGACGAAGCAGAACTAATTTTAGCTAAGAATAGACAAGGTACAACAGGAACAATTAAATTAAATTGGTTTTCCAATATCACTACATTCAGAGAACAGGAGTATTTTGATTATAATATTCCACCTGAGAGCAGTAACTTTGATCCTAATTTTGATGAACATTTATCAAGTCAAAATGAGACTGAATTTCAAATTGAAGATGCTAAATTAAGTGAGGATGATCTTCCGTTTTAATTATCCAAGGAGTGAAAATTGCAACTCGGTAAAATTAGCGAAATTTTGCAAGATAAATTTAATAAAAATATTACAAGCAAGAATCTACTTCCTGAAGAGGTTAAACTAATAGTAGTTGGACTATCGGGCGGAGTAGATTCTGTCTGTTTATTAGATCTTTTATCTAATTATCTTAATACGAGCAACAGAGAAATAAAAGTTATTCTACATCATCAAGATCACATGATCAGGGAAGATTCTTACAAAGATCTTCAACTTGCAAGAGAACTAGCTATTAGCTATGGTTTTGCTTTTGAATCATCGACAGATAATATTCCTGAAATAAGCAAAGCAAATTCACAAAATATGGAAGAATTGGGTAGAGATGTTAGACGTGAGAATTGGTTTAGAATTTGCAGAAATAACAGTTCATTTAAGAATCTAAGAGACTGTAGAATTCTTACTGCACATCATGCTAATGATCAAGCTGAGACCTTATTGTTAAATCTATCAAGAGGAGCAGGATTAGGTGGCTTAAGTGGGATTGCTTATACAGATGAACTTTTTGTGAGACCACTTTTGAATTTTACCAAGGAAGAAATATATAATTATGCAAGAGAAAATAAGCTTTCTTGGAGAGAAGATTATACAAATGCCTTAAGTGATAATAGAAGAAATTACTTGAGAAATATTATGATTCCACAATGGGAAGAAGCAAGTGATTATGGACTTGTAATGAGATTATCCAATGCTGCTGATAAACTTGCTATCGCAAATCAATTTATAATCGATGAATGTAATAAATGGATAGATTACATACTGATAAAAGATGCAAGTGATTTTGTTAGTGCAGAATATAATTTGTATTCTGTAAAAAAATTTAGAGAAGCTTCAGTTAATCTTAGGAAGTTTTTAATACATGAAATTCTAAAATATAATGGCTTAGAGAAAGATATTTATGAAATAAACTTACAAGATATAGAAACGCTGCTTTTACAGGATAGAGGTGAAAAAGAACTATCGTTAAGTAGTGATTTTACGCTGGTAAAAAATAGAAAATTCTTTTATTTATTTAAAGATCAAGAATTATACAATCAACCTAACTCTAAGGATAACAATGCATTAAAAGTTAGCAGGGATTCAACTTGCCATGCTGATTTTTATTCTAACTCAGAAATAGATATTGATGATTTTGAAATTCGAACCTTTAATAGTGGAGATTTTATTATAAATGAAGGTAAGAAAGTTCTGTTGAAAGATTTTTTCTCACAAGAGAATATAAGACTGGACCTTAGAAAAAACATATTTTTAATAGCTAAAGATAGTAGAGTGTATGTAATTGGTAGAAAAGTAATAGATAATTTCGATAATCCTTTTTATTGTGACGAAAACACGAACAATAGAGGCGAAAGAACGTTTAAAAAATCATATTATTGGCAATACTTGTGGTATAATTCAAATCCTAAATAGATTTTGTGAATGTTAGGAGTTTATTATGAGTTTAGAGTTAAGTGATGTAATGATTTCTAAAGAAGAAATTCAAGAAATGTGCAAACGAGTTGCAGCTGAAATTAATAAAGATTATGAAGGTAAAGAGGTATTGTTCGTTGGAATATTGAATGGCGCCTTTTTATTTTTGGCAGATTTAATTAGATATATTGATGTTCCATGCCAAGTTGATTTCATGAAAGTTAGTTCTTATGGTAATGCTATGACTAGTTCAGGCAATGTATCAATTCAACATGATTTAAGTACAGATATAGAGGGTAAACACGTAATAATCGTTGAAGATATAATCGATACAGGAATTACCCTTAATCACTTGAAACCTTTACTACAAACAAGAAGACCAGCAAGCTTATCTTTGTGTGCAGCATTTGATAAGTTTGAAAGACGTCTAGTTGATTTGGATATAGAGTATTTGGGTATTCAGATTCCAGATGAGTTCATAGTTGGTTATGGTTTAGACTTTGATGGACATTATCGCAACTTACCTGATGTGCATTATATGGTAAATAATGACTAAATAAATATTTTTCCCTAAGATATAAAATTTATGTAAAATGTTGTCAAAATAGAAACATTTTATAATTTATATTAATATAGACTATTAGTAATAATAGAGGAGTAAAAGTATTAATGAACGAAAATAAAAATAGACGTGGTAGTGGACTTTCGTTTTACGTTATTCTTATAGTTGTTATTATTGCTATTTCTATGTTTTTCAGCCAGGGTAGTAGATCAGCTGATTTAAGCTACTCTGAAATGTTACAACAGATTAATGTAGGAAATGTAGAGAAGGCAGTAATTGCAGGCAATAATATTGAACTTAAGTTTAAAAATAGTGTTAAAGGAAGTAATTTCACAAGTAAACAAATTTCTCCATATTGGATGAGTGATTTGTTGCAAGAGTTAAAAGCTGCTGAGCAAGCGCACTCAATAGATTTTGATTATGCGGAACCAGTTAATGTTGCTTCTTGGCTAAATATTATTTTATTAGTATTGATGTTTAGTTCAATGGCATTCTTCTTGTGGTTAATGTTTTCCAAGCAAGGTGGCGGAGCTGGTGGAGCTATGAACTTTGCACGTAGCAAAGCTAAGCTTGCTGACCCAGAAAAAAATAAGGTAACATTTGAAGATGTTGCTGGTGCCAAAGAAGAAAAACAAGAATTGCAAGAAGTTGTTGAATTCTTAAAAAATCCAGAGAAGTTTGAGAAGTTAGGTGCAAAAATTCCAAGAGGTGTTCTATTAGTAGGGCCTCCAGGTACAGGAAAGACTTTATTAGCCAAAGCTGTTGCAGGTGAGGCTAAAGTTCCATTTTATTCAATAAGCGGTTCAGACTTTGTAGAGATGTATGTAGGTGTTGGTGCATCTAGAGTTAGAGACCTATTTGAGACAGCTAAGAAACATTCTCCAGCTATTATCTTTATCGATGAGATTGATGCAGTTGGTAGAAAAAGAGGTGCTGGTCTAGGCGGTTCTCATGATGAGCGTGAGCAGACTCTTAACCAATTATTAGTTGAAATGGATGGTTTTGGACCTACTGAGGATGTAATAATTATAGCTGCTACAAACAGATCAGATATTCTAGATCCAGCCTTATTAAGACCAGGAAGATTTGACAGAACTGTTCATGTAAATAGACCAGATCAAAATGAGCGTGAAGCTATTCTTAAGGTTCATGCGAGAAACAAACCAATTGCAGAAAATATTGATTTTAAAGAGATTGCTCAAACTACACCAGGATTTACTGGAGCAGATTTGGCAAACTTACTTAACGAAGCTGCATTGGCTGCTGCAAGAAAAGGACAAACTTTCATTACATATGAAGACATTTCTGCATCAGTGTTTAAAGTAGTTCTTGGTCCAGAAAAAGAAAGTAAATTAATTAGTGATAAAGAAAGAGTTTTAACTGCTTATCATGAAGCGGGACATGCCTTAACTCTAAGAAGTGTCTCTGAAACAGAAAAGGTTGAAAGAGTTTCTATTATTCCTGCAGGTGGAGCAGGTGGTTATACTGCCCATAAGCCATTTGAAGATATTTACTTTACTACAAAATCTCAAATAATAGCAGATATTAAAGTATGCCTTGGTGGTAGAGCAGCTGAAGAAATTTACTTCGGTGAAGTAAGTACAGGTGCATCTAATGACTTGGAGAAAGCCAATCAATCTGCAAGAGATATGATTACTAGATATGGTATGAGTAGTACATTATATAATAGAGTATTCACAGATGATTCAGACGAAGTCTTCATAGGTGGTAGCTATGGTAATTCAACAGCATACTCAAGTGAAGTAATTTCACAAATTGATAAAGAAGTTAGTGAAATTATTAATAGTGCATATGCTGATGTTTTAAATATCTTGAGGGATAAACGTCAAGCCTTAGATGCTATGGCTGAATACTTAATGGAAAATGAAAGAATGGATGCTGAAGTATTTGAACAAATTTATGTAGAAAATACAACAGAGGAACAGCGATTAAGAGATCCAAAGAATGAAGGTAGAGAATATACTTTTGGTAAAAAGAAAGCTGAGTTCGTACCTGAAGAAAGTTCATTTTCACCTAGTGAAGCAGGAGCTGATTTAGATTAAATAATTTTATCTAATATAAAAAAACAATAATTAAAGGTCTTAGTAGTTATCTTACTAAGACCTTTCTATTTCAGTTTATTTGTAAATAAAACTTAAGATGATTTTATTTCTGATCTTTAAAATAAATACCATTTTCAGATCTACATACATCAATTGCAGCATCTCTAACTCCGTCAGGACCAAGGAAGAGGATAAGATCTCCTTCTTGAACTTTACCATGATAGAAATTAATTAACTCATCTACTGTATTTAAGCCTACTGCATTGTTGTCATAACGAGAGTTAAACTCTTCAGCGAACCTTTCGACACTTTCACCAAGATCATCCCACTCGCGTGTGGAATAAATTTTATAATATACTACGTCTTCATAACCCTTGAAAATATCTAGATAATCTTCATGATAATCTCTAGCTCGAGAATAGTTCAATACTTGACATATTGGCCAAATTTTGTTGTGGGGCATAGAATTAGCAGCTTGTAGTGTAGCTCGTAATTCTGTAGGGTGGTGGGCATAGTCTGCGATAACTTTAGCGCCTTCAAAAGTACCAAATATGTCATATCTACCACCAGCACCGTGGAACTTCTCTAAAGCTCTTTGAGCAGCTTCTGCAGTAGCTCCATTTAGATCACATGCAGCAATTGCAGCAATAGCATTACTTACATTATGATCTCCAGGTATTTTAAGTTTGAAATCTCCATAGAATTCTGAGTTTTTATATACTTTAAAATGTGGAATTCCATTTATATATTCTAGTTCATCGTAATAATAATCAGCTTGTTCATTTTTGGATAATTCTGAATTATATTTACCAAAAGTGTAAATATTCAAGTCGCCTGTTTGCTCTTGATCTCGTAGTATTTTTAGTTTTTTAAGGAAATCATCTTTGTGGCTTCCGTCTGCTGGAATAATCAAAATGCCGTTTTGTGCTAAGTTGCCAGCAAATCTAACGAAAGAATCAACAATGTCATCAATATCTTTATAAACATCTAAGTGATCGGCATCAATATTTAGAATTATTGAAGTGGTAGAAAAGAAGTTCCAGAAAGAACGTTTGTACTCATCAGCTTCGGAAATAAATAATTTTTCATTACCTATGCGAATTGTTCTACCACCAAAATATTCAAAATCAGCACCTAAATGAACAGTAGGATCTAGACCTGCTTCCATCATTATAAGTGCAGCCATGGAAGTTGTTGTAGATTTACCATGAGTGCCTGAGATGTTGATAACTGTTTCATAGCGTCTGTTTAGCCAACCTAAAAACTGTGCACGTGTAACAGATTGAATACCTAAATTATTAGCACTTATCAATTCTTCGTTGTTCTCTGGAATAGCAGAAGAGTATACAACGAGATCTGGTTGAGTTTGAGTAATATTATCAGCTAGTTGTGAATAGAAGATCTTAGCTCCTGATTTAGCTAGACGTTCAGTATGTTCAGTGCTACGTGTATCAGAACCTGATACTACAAAGTTTAAGCTCATAGCAATTTCAGCTAAACCAGACATGCTAATTCCGCCTATACCAATAAAATGAATTTTGTCCCCAGACTTTAGGTCTAGATTTTGATATGTAGTAATATTATTCATGTTAAATACCTCTTTATTTTCTGTAAATATTTTATCACTCAATGTATTTACTGTCATTAAAGTGGTAAAATAGTTAAACAATGTTTGTAAATTATAAAGTATAAAAATATCGATATAACAGAGAGATAAAAAATGCATAAAAAAAGAAAAGGTTTTTCTTACTATTTAATTAGGTTTATAACAGCACTTTTAGGACTTGTTTTAGGAGCAAGTTTATTTTTGTGGAATTCTTTAGATCAACTGAAGTTTTTTGACCTTAAAGGTATTAGAGAAAATACAAATTCAGAAAATGTTGAAAATTTAGATAAGTATAAAAAAATAGCTAGAAATTCAAATGGTGATTATAAACATGTTGAGCTATACGTAAATCCAGATTATCCGATCAATTATGTAGAGCAAAAAGATGAAAATGTTAAAAATATTTTAGTTTTTGGTATTGACTCCAGAGGAGAGATTGAAGCTAGAGCTGATACCATTATGATTTTAACTATTAATCAAAATGATCAATCTATAAAATTAACAAGTGTTTTAAGAGACACAGAAATGAGTTTAAACGATGGCTATGGTGCAAGAACCAAGGTAAATGCTTCTTACGCTTATGGAGGAGTTGGGATGCTCATTAATACTCTTAATTATAATTTAGACTTAGATATTCAGGAATTTGTTATGTTTGATTTCTGGAGCGCAAAAAGTTTTATAGATGATTTAGATGGTGTAACATTAACTATATCTGAAGAAGAACTTCCTGCAACAAATCAAGTTATGCAAGGAATGACAGGTGTTTTTGATTTTAATTATGAGGATTATGCATTAAAGACTGCTGGAACACAAAAATTAAATGGTATTCAAGCTTTGGCTTGGGGGAGAGTCAGATCAATAGACTCGGATTTTGGAAGGACCAATAGACAAAGAATTTTAGCAGAATCAATGATTGTAGAGTTCTCTAAGAAGAATTTTTTAGAACAAGGATCTTTTGCCCTAAGTATAATAGATGATTTATCAAGTAATATAGATAAAATGAGCCTATTATCAAGCGGGACTAAAGCTATAATGTTCGCAAATAACATTGAAAAATATAATGTTCCACAAGAAGGAATGTATGAAACTAATTATGATAACTGGAATATGATTATGTATCCTGAATTACAAATTCCAGATTTACACAGATTTATTTGGGGAGAGTAGGCCTATCTTATATAGAGATAATTATTTTTAACGGAGAAAAAAATGAAAAAATCAAATGAAAATAAAAACTTAAATTTTGATAGGGTTGAAGAAAACTTAGATAATGGAAAGTTTATAGAATTTAATGAAAAAGTTCAGAAAAGACCCCCACAACCTTTAACTAGAGAACAGTTGGAATATTATCACAAAGCAAGAGAGCAAGCCTTAAAACGAAAGGCTAAACCTATTTCATCAGCTGATAATATGAAAAATAATTCTCATCAAGTTTATAGAAAACCTGTTCAAAGTAGCAACGTTTCAACAAAAAGATTAGATGAAGGTCACAGTAATAATTCTTATAATCAATCAGTATCTAATTATTCTAATAGGACTGATAATACTTTTACAAAAGATGTAAATAGCAATTCTCCGCAAGCTAAGAAGAATAGCAAAAATGAACAAGCTGCTAGAAGAGCAGAGCATCTGAGAAAGCAAGCTTATTATGATTCAAGATATGCTGATGATGATGAAATTGTAGAGTATTATGGATACTCATCACAAGAGAGTAATTCAAGAGAAAGAAAACCTAGAAAAAATATGTATAGACTATTCCGATTTATTTCTTGGTTGATATTCTTTTTGATTTTTATAATTATTGGTTATTTCCTAGCAAAATTAATACTAAGTTAGTCTAATAAAACAAAGCTCCGATTTTTGAAACTTTCTCAAAAACGGAGCTTTATTAATGATTTACTAAAGTATAATGGATTTTAATTACCAAATATATTAAATGACTGCATTTCTTTGTTTTTCTGTAATAGTTCAGTAATTTGTGATGATTGATCAAGCACACCTGAAATTGAAGCTTGATGATTCAAAGCATCAATTAGTTGAGATGTCATACTTGATAGATCAACATCTCTATACCATGGTGAATTTAATAAATCTTCAGTATGGTCTGTTAAATTGGTTCCATAAATTTTACTTATGTAACCATCTTCGTAAGCTTTATCAATTAGAGAAGTACCCTGGGTCATGAGTGGATATGTACATAACATAATTACGTTACTTGCACCAAATTCTTCTTTTAAAGCTTTTGCAGTTCTTGTAACTGTTGACCCTGAAAAAATAATATCATCAATAATAATAGCTGTTTTTCCTGCTAAATCTTTACCAAGATATTTATAAGTAGTTTCAGGATCAGAATTTTTATCATGTTTATAAACTTTTTGTCTAAAGAAAGTACCGACTTGTAAGCCTAGAACAGAAGCATAATAAGTAGCTCTCTTCATTCCACGCTCATCTGGACTGATTATTACAGCTTGCTCAGGATCAGCAAAATCAACACTAGGGTAGTCAGTGATTAAAGCACGAATTAAGTTATAAGCAGTTGGTACATTTTCAATTCCAAATAGAGGAATTGCATTTTCAACACGAGGCTCATGCGGATCATAAGTCATAATAACTTGTACGCCTAAGTTGTTAAGTTCTTTGAGCATGTTTGCACAATCAAGGGATTCACGTGAATGTCTAGCATCTTGTAAACCTTGATAAAGATACGGCATTACTACGCTAATCTTTCTTGCTTTATTATTTGCAGCTAGAATAATACGTTTTAAGTTTTGAAAATGCTCGTCAGGTGACATAGGTACAGTCATACCAAACATTTCATAACTTGCATTGTGATTAGTAATATCACAGAAAATATAAAGATCATGACCACGAACGGTATCATTTAGTGTACCTTTGGCTTCACCAGAGGAGAAGCGAGAAATTGTACTAGAAATTACATATGTATTTCGCATGAAACCAATTTCATCTGCAAGTAGTTGTGGTCGTTGTTGAACCTTTTTTATTCGTATATTATACAAATGATTATTAACTTTATTTACGAAGTCCTCAGTTCCAGGAAGCGCTATTAAACCAACAGGGCCATTTGTTTCCATTTGCTGAGTAGAACTTGCATCATAAAGATTGTAATTTGAATTGTTTAGTAAAAAATCAGTATTCATTATTTAGCCTCCTCAGTTTCTAATTCATCTAGGTATTCTTTAATTTTATCTGTTGGATCAATGAGGTTAGACATAGAAGCATCATGATTTAAAGCATCGATAATTAAAGCTACAAACTTAGAACAATCTACGTCAACCCACCAAGGGCGTTGTAAAAGTTCTTCAGTGCGATAAATTAAGTTGCTTCCAAATACAAAATCTATGTAACCTTCATCATAAGCATTATCAAAATCTTCTAAACCAGAAGTAAATAGACCAAATGTAGCACAGCAGAGAACACGTCTTGCTCCACGTTGTTTCATTTGTTTTGCGACGTCCAACATAGAACCACCACTTGAGATCATATCATCAATAATAATGACATCTTTACCAGATACATCATCACCAAGATAATCATGGGCTAAAATAGGATTTTTACCATCTATTACTTTAGTATAATCTCTTAGTTTGTAAAAAGTTCCTAAAGGTGCATGGAAAAGGTTAGAGAAATACATAACTCTATCAATTGCCCCTTCGTCAGGAGCGATGAATACTATATCATTACCTCGAAGATCAATATCTTCTACATTTTCATAAATTGCTTGAATAAGTTGAAGATGAATAGGAATATTTTCAAAACCTGAGATAGGTGTTGCGTTTGAAACTCTAGGATCATGAGCGTCGAAAGTTATGACATTAGTAACTCCCAATCTTTCGAGCTCTTCAAGCATATAAGCACAATCAAGAGATTCACGTGAACTACGTCTATGCTGACGACCTTCATATAAGAAAGGCATGATAACATTAATACGTCTAGCTTTTCCACTAGTAGCTAATATCATTCTCTTTAAATCTTGATAGTGTTCATCAGGGGTAATAGGTTTGAAATTCCCGTAAAAGTTATATCCTACGGAATAGTTCATGGCATCCATGAAAATAAAAATATCGTGACCACGAACTGTATCATTAAATCTAGCAATTCCTTCTCCAGTAGGAAGTCTAGATACGTGAGCATCTATTCGATAATCATCTCTTAGAAAACCAGGACTAGTAGTTTCTAATTGATGAGAATAAGACTTACGTCTTTTTATAAGATGCTGATTTACCAGATTAGTAAAAGATTTTGCTCCTTCAGTTTCTACTATACCTAGTGGACCAATAGCTCCCATCGTGTTATCGCCTTCATGCTGATAACTAGAGTAGCTTGAGTAACTTGGCTCTGAGCTTGAATTTTGCATATACTGCCTCCATCTAAAAATCATGTGATTATTATAACCTAAAGACTAGAAGCATTAAAGATTAATTAATTTTTTTGCTTTATAATAATACAAAAGTTAAATGAGCAATTTATGTTTGATAAAAGACTAAAGCGATTGCAGAAGAAAAATAGGTGATATATATGAAAATTAACTTTCAAAATACAAAACATATTAAAACAGTAGGTAAAATTAAAGATGTTCCGGAGTTCGATAAAGAAGAAATTGTTTTGGCTGGAAGATCTAATGTTGGTAAGTCAAGCCTTATTAATGCACTAACTAATAGCAAAAGTTTGGCTAGAGTAAGTGCCAGTCCAGGGAAAACTAGATTAATTTTGTATTTTGATGTTGACGGGAAGTTTATTCTTACTGATTTACCAGGTTATGGATATGCAAAAGCTGATAAATCAACAGTTGGTACATTTAATGCTCTAACTGATAACTACCTTCAAAGCGAAAAAAGATTTGCTTTAGTTTTGTTCTTGCTAGATATTCGTCATAAGCCGAGCAAACAAGATGAAATGATGTTTGAGTTCTTAAATGAAATTGAACAGCCATATGTGGTTGTTCTAACCAAAGCTGATAAATTAAGTAAGAATCAAATATTTCAACAAGAGAAAATGTTTAGAAAATTATCGTATATAGGTGAAGAAGGAGCTCTCTTTACAATATCTAATACAAAAAAGGCAGGTCTACAAGATCTTAAGGACTTTATAGGCGATTATTTGTCGGATTTTGAGTAGATTTGAGTAGATTTGTAAATAATTAAAAATCAAAGACTTGATAAATTATCATTATTGAAAGTAAAAAATGACTTTCTTGTTATTAAATTGATGCTTTTTATTAGTACAAGGAATGGTGGTAATTTATGGATTCTGATTACTTTTACTTAAAGTACATAACTTTTTTTAGATTCATATCTGTTTTAAATTTTATCTGTAAGAAAGTAATTAATTTTGTATTTGAATTGAATTCTAAATTTCCATCTTTATTTATTGTCTTTAATTTAATGTTTATTGCAGAGTTAAGTCTTCAGAATAATTATATAAATTTCTTTTATATAGGATTGATTTATTTAATTTCCTTTTATTTAAATAAAGATAGTAGCTTAAGATTCAGGATTATAATTTTTGCTCTGTATAGTTTTGTTTTCATTTATATTATTTTTTCTAAACAGACTCAATTTAAACTTTTAAGAGGTTTAAATGATGATGTTCATTTATTTAAGGATTACTTTCAATATGAAATTTTAGTTGATAGATATGAACTGGATTTAATAAATAATAGGATTAAAGGTTTTGGTACTATTGTTTCAGGGAAGTATAGAGGATTAAATATATATTTTAAGCTTAATACAATCAGAGATATAGAAGCAGGGACAGTTCTAAAAGTTTTTGCCAAAGCTAATTTTATTAATTTTGAAACTGTACCAGGTGCTTTTGATGAATCTAGATGGTTAGCTCAATCAGGAACTTATTACAGTCTGGAAATAAACCCTCTCCTTAACTGGGAAGTTTTAGAGTATAAGCAAGGAAAGTATTTTTTATTAAGATATGTCTATAAAATACGTTATTTTATTACAAATAGATTGGCTGAGTACTCTGGAATTGAAGCTGGTGGGTTAAATGCTGCCATCTTGTATGGAGATTCTGCATTTCTCACCAAAGAAAATAAAAATATATTTAGTAATTTAGGTTTAAGTCATGTTTTAGTTGCTTCAGGTTCTAATGTTGCAATAATACTTAATTCTGGGAAAAGTATTAACTCTAAGTTTATAAAAAACTACAAAGCAAGATCAAGAATTAATATGTTAATACTACTTTTTTATTTGTTTATCTCATTAGGTGATACTTCTATTACTAGAGCAATAATTATGAAAATCTTAGAACTAGTAAATAAAAATAAGAATAATAAAATAAATCCAATAAATTTTTTGTGTTTTTCAATAATATTGATGGCAATTTTTAATCCATTCTCATTACTGAATTTAGGACTAAAACTTTCATTTATGGCATGTTTAGCTGTATATACTTTTGATCCGTTTTTAAAATTTATAAAAAAATCTACTAAAGAAAAAGATGAAAATAATTTGAGAAAATTAGCTATGAAATTCCTAGAATACATATTATTTTATATCTATATTCAAATGTTTCTGCTGATCTTATTATGGAAACCGGGTTATAAAATATCATTTATTAAAATTTTTTCTAATGTGTTTTTCCTGCCTATATTTGAGCTTATTTTAATTTGGTCATGTTTATTTTTGAGTTTAATCTATTTATATATACCAGCTACAGTTATAGGCTTTGTTTTAAAGTTTTGCTTTGAGAGTTTACTGCTTTTATTTAACTACATATTGAAGTGGGAAATTACTATGAATTTAAGTTCTACTCTAATTTTATTTTTGGGTTTTAGTTTGGGATTTAATATAGTTAGAAAAGTATTAATATCTAGAGAAAGTGCTTTTTACCACAATTTAATAAACAAATACATTTATGTAGTAATTTTAGTGATTATTTTATTGTTTAATGCATTTATTGACTATAGAAAAAGCGGGATATACTTCGTAGATGTAGGGCAGGGAGATGCAAGCGTTATTAGAACTTCAGGGAAAAATATTTTAATTGACACGGGAAAAGAAAATAAATTTAATAACTTAAACTTATTATTAAACTACATAGAAATAAGGTCTATAGATTATGTGATAATAACCCATTTCGATTCTGATCATTCAGGAGGAATATATAAGCTTTTAGAAAACTATGATGTTAAAAATATAATACTAAGTGCAGTAATTAAAGATGATAAAGATGTTCAAGTATTACAAAAATTTATTAAAGAAAATTCTTTTAATACGAAAACTAGTTTTGTTAATGCGGATGATAAATATAGGATTAAAGATTTATTCATATATTTTGTGGGGCCTAGTAAAAATCATAATGAGAGAAATAAAGATAGTTTATGTTTTTATACTTATTTGAATAGTAAGACAGTTTTCTGGACAGGAGATATAGATTTTGAAGTAGAAGATGAATTAATAAAGCGCAATGTTTTGCATAGCGTTGAATTATTACATGTTTCTCACCATGGTTCTAAATATGGTAGCTCAGAAGAGTTTATAAAGAAATTAAATCCAAGCAAAGCAGTTTTAAGTGCAGGTATAAACAATAAATATGGACATCCAACTCCTGAAGTTATTGATAGATTAAAAAAATACTCAACTGAAGTATATAGAACTGATACTATGGGAACTATTTTTATGCCAAAAGATTGGAATAAGGACGCAAGGAAATTATGCGAAAGCAAATACTTACCAATTAATTATGATAAAATAATTATTAGTGCTAAGGGAGGATGAAATGGCTAGGGGATCTGGAGATGTTTTTTTTACTTATAGTCAAATGGTTCAATCCATAAAATCTATGGATTTGGCTAATTTTTATCTTTTCTTTGGTGAGGAAGATTTTTTGCTTGAATATACAATTGATCTATTGAAGACTAAAATTCTCGCTCCTGGAACAGAACAATTAGATTTTAAATTCATAGATTGTAAATCTAGTCCGGATAACTTGAATATAGATGAATTAATCTCTGAAATAAATACACCTAGTTTTATGAGTGAACGTAGAATTATCTTAATTAGAAATAGTAATTTGGTAACAGCATCTGGCAAATCACTTCAAGATAAATTTGATGGAATTTTCTCAGTATTAAATCCAAATACATTAGTTATATTCAGAGAGGATAAATTCGAGAAAAGATACAAAAAGATTATTAATGCGATTAAAGAGCATGGTGAGATTGTAGAGTTTAAAAAGCAGGATCTGAACACTTTGATGAACTGGGGCGCTGCAATACTTAGGAAGAATGATATAAAAATCACAAGAGATGCTCTAGAAAACTTAATTGGCCGTTGTGAGTCAGAAATGCATGTTATTAAAAATGAATTAGAAAAAATTACTTTAATATGCTTAAATCAAGGGATTAATGCTGTTAATTTGGATTTGATAAATAAAATAGCCTTACCTGATTTAAGAGGAAGTATTTTTGATTTAACAGATGCAATAGCTGAGAGTAGAGTAGATAAGGCACTTTCTATATACGGAATAATGTTAGAGCAAAAATTTAGTCCTGTTTTCATACTATTTATGATCGCAAGGCAATTTAGACAATTGTATACAGCTAAAGCCAGCTCAAATATCAATGAATTAATGAGTAAACTTGGAGTAACGAATTTTGTTGCACGTAAGTTAAATAGTCAAAAATCGTATTTTTCGTTAGAAGAAATTGAGAGTATTTATTTACTTATTTGTGAGATGGATTATAATGTAAAAACTGGTCAAATTGATCAAGAATCTAGTATAGAAATGTTAATACTAGAAGTAGCAAATTTTAGAAAAACAAATAATTAAAAAGATGGAGAGTGAAAAATTATGAGTTATTTTTCAGAATGGAATCAAAAGATAGAAGATAATCACGATGAGAAAAAATACAATGATTTTGTCAAAAAGTATTATGAAACTGAGCAAAATGCTTATGATCTAATTTTAAAATCACATCCTGAGAATCTTTTAAAAGGAAAAGCTAAAGATATTGCAGAATCATTAGGTTATGCAGCAGATGAAATGATCTTGTTCGTTGGCTTCCTAGAAGGTATTAATCCTTCCTTAAAAGAAGAAATTGATTTGGATAAAGTTGATGAAGATACTGAGTTAGACTTAGAAGTTGACTTTGAAACTTTATTGTATAAGATGCATGAAGCTCAAGCTCCTTGGCTTTTTGATTTAAATTCATGGGAAAATGTATTTGATGCAGAGAAGAAAGAAGCAATTGGTCATCAATATAGAGTTGATAATATTGCAGTTAGCGATAAAATTGGTAGAAATGAACCATGCTTCTGTGGAAGCGGTAAAAAATACAAGAAGTGTCACGGTAAATAAGTTTGGAGGAAATAATGTCAGATCAAAAAATTACAATCAGAGAGCTTTATAGTGATCCTGAAAAATATGCTGGCCAAGTAATTACAGTAGATGGTTGGGCAAGACAATTAAGGATTCAGAAGAAATTTGGTTTTATCCAAATTAATGATGGAACTTATTTTAAAAATCTGCAAATCGTAGTTGAAAGTGAAAAATCTGACAATTATGATGAAATCAAAAGCCAAAATATATCTACAGCTTTTGAGATTACTGGTGAATTAGTACTTACTCCAGAAGCAAAACAACCATTTGAATTAAAAGCTGATGTTGTCAAAATTATTGGCGAAAGTACTTCAGAATATCCACTACAACCTAAGAGTCATACTCCAGAATTTTTACGTTCTATAGCTCACTTGAGACCTAGAAGTAATTTATTTTCTGCAGTATTTAGAATTAGATCCGAAGCAGCTTTTGCAATACATGAGTTCTTTAATCAACAAGGTTTTATGTATGTACATACACCTATTATCACAAGTAGTGATGCAGAAGGTGCAGGTGATATGTTTAGAGTTACAACACTTGATCCTAAGAATCCACCTTTAACTGAAGATGGTGATGTTGATTTTAGTGAAGACTTTTTCGGTAAAGCAAGCTTTTTAACAGTTAGTGGACAGCTTAATGGTGAAGCCTTTGCCCAAGCGTATAGAAATATCTATACCTTTGGCCCTACTTTTAGATCAGAGCATTCAAATACGCAAAGACATGCAGCAGAGTTTTGGATGATAGAACCTGAAATTGCATTTGCTGGTATTAATGAAGCTATGGACTTGGCTGAAGCAATGTTGAAACATATCATTAATCACACTCTTGATAGATGTAGAGCGGAGTTAGAATTCTTAAATGAAACTGTTTATGATGGCTTAATTGATCGTTTAGAAAAAGTTGCAAAATCAGATTTTGCAAAAGTAACTTATACAGATGCTATAAAAATATTACAAGAGTCTGGTAAAAAATTCGAATTCCCAGTAGAGTGGGGTTCTGACCTACAAACTGAACATGAAAGATATTTAACTGAAGTTTATTTCCAAGGCCCAGTATTTGTCACTGATTATCCTAAGGATATAAAAGCGTTTTACATGCATATTAATCCTGACGGTAAGACTGTTGCAGCGTTTGACTGTTTAGTACCTGAAATAGGTGAAATTATTGGTGGTAGCCAACGTGAAGAGCGCTATGATGTCTTGGTCAATGAGATTGAAGCAAGAGGAATGAATATAGATAACTATGATTGGTATCTTGACTTAAGAAAATATGGTTCAACCCCTCATGCTGGTTATGGATTAGGTTTTGAGAGAATCATTATGTACTTGACTGGAGTAAGTAACATAAGAGATGTAATACCTTTCCCTAGAACAACAGGTAATGCTGAATTCTAGAAAGAAGAATCTTTTTTCTTAACTTTGTAAAGTTTTGTAAATATTTGTAAAAGTTTAAGATTACTATTATTAATAAAAATGATTAAAATCACTTCTAAAAATAGGAGTGATTTTTTTATGAAATATAGAATGGATATGAAATCTTTGCCAAGCAGTGAAAGACCGTACGAGAGATTTCATAAATTAGGACCAGAAGCTTTAACTGATAGTGAATTAATAGCAATACTAATTGGAAGTGGTAGCCAGGGGAAAAATGCAGTTCAAACGGCAAATGAAATAATTGCTAGATATACTACAAATGGTAGGCTTGAATCTTTGCAGAGAGCATCTGTAGAAGAATTAATTCAAATTAAGGGTATTGGTGTTAACAAAGCTATTAGGATTTTAGCGGCTTTTGAATTGGCGAATAGGTCAAATCTTGAACCTTTACCCGATAAATTAGACTGCTCAAACCCAAGTGATATAGTTAAATATTTTGGCCCCAAAATGGAGAATTTAGAACGTGAAGAATTAAGAGCTTTATTTTTGGACAGAAAGAATATTCTAATTAAAGATAAAGTAATTTCTACTGGTGGTTTAAGTTCAACTGTAGTTTATCCAAGGGATGTTTTTAAAGAAGCTTTAAAAGCAAATGCAGCTTGTCTGATTTTAATACATAATCATCCATCAGGTAATCCAACCCCATCTAATGATGATTTGAAAACAACAAAAGTTTTTGTTGAAGCTTCCAAGATTTTAGGTGTAAAGTTTCATGATCATATAATTATAGGAAAAGAAAAATTTATTAGTTTAGCCTCAGAAGATCTACATAATCATATCTTTTTTTAGCTTGTACAAACTCAACAATAATCATTCTTGCAAATTGGGTAAAATGGCATTGTTGTACTCTAGGACTTGTATATACCAAATCTAATTGATAAAATAAAATGCAGTTTTATAACATTTTAAATTTGAACGTATTATGAGTATTTGTGCAAATTTAAGTTGAAGGAGTGGGAAATGAAAATAGTGTTATTAGCGGAGAATAGAAAAGTTGATCTCTTAACTAATTTTTGCATAGCATACAAAAATCTTTTGAAAAAACATGAATTAATATCCTTAGGACACATTGCACCAAGTTTAGAAAGATTATCTGGTTTGAGCATTAGTGGTATCGCAACTGATGTCAATGCAAGTATAAATTATATGGCAGCTAGAGCTGGATATAATGAAATTGATGCAGTTATTTTCTTAAAAGATCCAGCAAGTGATAGTTACGATAGAAGTAATATTTTAATGCAAGCCTGTGATCAGAATAATATTCCTTATGCTAGCAACTTAGCTACAGCTGAGATTCTTGTATTAGCAATTGATAGAGGCGATTTAGACTGGAGAGAGTTGGTTAAATAATGCGCGCTGTAATTCAACGAGTTAGTGAAGCAAGTGTAACTGTAGATGAACAGGTCATTTCAGAAATTAAACAGGGTTTTCTAGTATTATTAGGTGTAAATGAAGATGACACTGAAGATGATATGAAGTGGATTGCCAAAAAGATCTCTGGAATGCGTATTTTTTCTGATTCTGAAGGGAAAATGAATTTGAATTTGGAACAAGTTGAAGGTGAAATCTTACTTGTTTCGCAATTTACCTTATACGCTGATACTAAGAGAGGTAATAGACCAGGATTTAGTAGAGCTGCAGGTTTTGATCTCGGTAATAAGCTATACGAAGCAACAGCTCTTGAATTACAAAACTATGGTTTAACTGTCAAAACTGGTGAATATGGTGCCGATATGCAAGTATCATTAATTAATGATGGGCCAGTAACTATAATTTTAGATTCACTAGAAAAATCTTAAATCCATTTGTCTTTATAACAAATTTTGTGTTATTTTTTGACTAATTGTAGATAAAGAATTATTTGCCTCCTGTTTTAATAAAAGCAGGAGGTGATTTTTATGTCAGAAATTTTTGAATCAACATTAATAATACCAATCATTTTTTATCTAATTGTATTCTCTATAATTCAATTTCCTTTGGAATTTTATCGTATGTATTACATTTCTAACTCATATTTAGATATGCATATTGATCAGAAACATATTTATAAAATTAAAGATAAAAATAATCAGAAATTAATAGAAGTAAACCCTCAGTATTTACTGGAACTGGTACATAGCGTTGATGATGCTTACCAAGAGTTAATAGAGAGGAATGGTATTAATAATGAATAATATTAGTTTTATAAATTATGTGAAAAAGATGTTCATTAAAAATAAAGACGCCAGTATTTCTATAATGGCTGCAATTTTGATTCCAGCTATAATGTTTATGAGTCTAGGTATTGCGGATGCTTGTAAAATAATAAATGAACAGTTGAAAATTGATAGAGTAATGAAATTATACGGTGATTTTCAGCTTTCTAATTATGATAGAGAATTATTCGAAAGGTATGGTTTATTTGGTTTTGAAGAAAATGACCAATTAGATTATATAATTAACGAAAATTTCAAAAGTGAAAATGTATTACAAGAAATTAGCTCAAATGCTACTAATAATATATATGAGCCTGAGATGCTAAAAACTCAAATCAATAGTTTTTCTACTACGAGAGTTCCTATTAGAGTTTTTAATGAAATAAAAAATCGACTAGAGGAAATATCCTCAGATAATAAGTTATTTTCTTTTGATGGTCTTAAAGAAAGTGTAAAGAAAATTCAGGAAGCTATAGGTAAGATAGGATTGGGGCAAGCAGATAAAGAAATTGAATCAAGCAATTTAAAGACGCTCAGCAAAATTCCGAGTGAAAATATTGATAAGAAGTTCAATAAACTTAGTCATTTTGAATATTATATAAGAACCAATAATGATAAGAGTATTAATTTAGAAGAATCTCATAATAATGACATATCTGAAACAGAAGCAACAGGAAATTGGAGAGAATTTCTTAAATCTTTATCAAAAGCCAAAAGTATAGATAAGGAAATTAATGAAAGTAGTAATAAGAAATCTGAAAGTGGGTTTTTAATCTCACTAATAGAAAATATAGAAAAAATTCATGAATTAAGTAAAAAAGATTTTGTTGCACCTATAGATAAACTTATTTTACTAGAATACACAGTCAATCAATTTAATTCTCATGTTAGAGGTCCTGACACTGTAAATTCTAAGTTCATAACTTTAACTGGACAAGATATGTCTAAGTTGGACTTTAATCAGACACATGAAGCAGAGCAGATTCTTTTAGCAGTAGAGAATAAATATATTGCTATGGGAATTATTAACACATTTATATACTCAACTAGAGTTTTAAGTAATTACTTTTCTATTAACAATGATGTTGCAAAAATGAGCACTAAAAGAGCTATAGCAAGTGGAATAAGTGCTGCAATTGCTTTTTTTACCTTAGGGCTAGTTATTATCGATGCGGAAAGCATTACACAAGTTTTAGTTTTGTTAGAGTCAATAACAAATGCATTTGCTGATCTTAAACAGATTAAAGCAGGAGAAAAAATTGCTTTAGTTGGAAATAGCGATTCTAATATTTTAAATATTAAAATTGACTATATTGATTACTTAAGATTTCTTGGCCTATTTAGAGGTATTAACAAACAATATTTTGTTATGTCAAAAATGATTAAATCTAATTTGAGCAAAGATTACTATACCGAAATTAATTTTACTTGTGAGTATAGTAATAAATTTTGGTCTTATATAAAGAAAAGTGAGAGTAGATATGAATTCCAAGAAATGCTTCAGAAATGATAAGGCTGCTATAAGTATAGAGGCAGCTATTGTAATACCTACACTGCTTATATTTATCGGGATTATATATTTGTATATCTTTAGTATTAGAGTCGACTTAATTTACCAGGAGGCTGGATATTCATCAGTAAGAGAGTTGGAATTGTTGTTGAGTTTGTCTGAGCAGAAAGATATAAAAAATGATTATGCTAATGACTATAAAGAAAAACTAAAAAAGTTTTTTGAAAATAAAATTAGTGCTAAAGCTTTGAATTTGAGGCAACATTATTGGTTGGGGAAAAATATAAACCCTAAGCTAGGTAATTATTTTATCAGAGATGAGTATTATCAATTAAGTAGAGATGAATTAAAAGGTCTAGAATATGAGTTTTCTTATACTAGTCCTAAGATATTAGGAGCGAAGACATATAAATATAAACTTCCAATTCCATATTGGGGTGGATTGAAAATTAACAGCTTGGAATTAGATGAGCAAAAGGATGAAAAAAATGAGAAAAGTATATGGTCCGAACATAACTTTAAAAGAGGTAATTATTTTAGAAAAAAGTATGGGGCGAATCTTCCACATTCATATCCCGTAATAGCAAAAGTTAATGGTGATACTATAACAAGTATTATGAGCCTAGACTTAACTGCCCCAAGTTACAGAAATTTTGAAAACTTGAACAAGCAAGTGAGTTATCAAGCTAATAAGTTAAAAAGCTTTGCAGGAACTGAAAATTGGGGAAGAGAAAAAATCAGCATTAATGTGAAAAATATAAAAAATCGAGTGTTATTAATTATAATTCCAGAAAACTCTGACGCTAGTTCTAAGATTTATTTAAAAAGTATTAAAGTGAAATTGGACCAAGCTGGATTTACAATAAAGATAGTAGAAGACGGAGTTAGCGAAAAGTTTGAATAAGTATTTCTCTATTAGTGATAAAATAAAATGAATGTTATAATACAGTACGAAAAATAATGGGAATATTATATTGAGAACTAAGATAAGTAAAATCAAAGGGGAAAATTTTTAATGGGTTTATTTGAAAAAATATTTGGTACCTATAGTGAACGTGAAATTAAAAGAATACGACCTATTGTAAAGAATATTTTAGATTTAGAAGACGAATTTTCTAAGATGTCAGAAGCTGAATTAAAAGGCATGACAGCGAAGTTAAAAGCTAGATTAGCTAATGGTGAGACTCTTGACGATATTTTACCAGAAGCATTTGCAACTGTAAGAGAAGCGTCATGGCGTGTTTTAGATATGAAACATTATCCAGTTCAATTAATTGGTGGAATTGTATTACATCAAGGTAGAATTGCAGAAATGAAGACTGGTGAAGGTAAGACACTTGTTGCTACTTCTCCAGTTTACTTAAATGCTTTGGCAGGCAAAGGTGTCCATGTAGTTACGGTTAACGATTACCTAGCTAAACGTGATAGTGAGTGGATGGGTAAAGTTTATGAATATTTAGGCTTAACAGTTGGACTTATAGTACCAGGTTTAGATAAAGAGCAAAGAAGAAAATCATATGCTGCAGATATCACTTATGGTACAAATAATGAATTTGGATTTGATTACCTAAGAGATAACATGGTTACTTATAAAGAACAATTAGTTCAACGAGAGCTACATTATGCTATTGTTGACGAGGTTGACTCCATTCTTATCGATGAAGCTAGAACACCATTAATTATTTCTGGGGCAGGTGAAAATTCAAGTGAAATGTATGGTCAAGCTGATGCCTTTGTAAGGACTTTAGATCCATATGTAGTAGCAGAAATGGATAGCAAGGAATCTGTAGATGAAATTGCTGGTGATTCTGATTATATAGTTGATGAGAAAGCAAAGACAGCTGTCTTAACTTCAAATGGTGTTGCTAAGGCAGAAAGATATTTCAACATAGACAACCTTTCTGACGAGTCTAATTTTGATTTGCAACATTATATAAATAATGCTTTAAAAGCTCATGGAACCATGCATAAGGATGAGCAATACATAGTTAAAGACAATGAGATTGTAATTGTTGATGACTTTACAGGTCGTTTAATGGATGGTAGACGTTACTCTGATGGTTTGCACCAAGCTATTGAAGCAAAAGAAGGGGTTAAGGTTAATAGAGAAAGTAAGACTTTAGCAACCATTACATTCCAAAATTACTTCAGAATGTATACCAAACTTTCTGGTATGACTGGTACAGCTTTAACAGAAGAAGATGAATTTAGAAGTATTTATAATTTGGATGTTATTGAGATTCCTACTAATAAAGATGTTGTACGTGATGATCAGGCTGATGCTGTATATAAATCAGAGTCAGGAAAGTTGAACGCAGTTGTTAATGAAGTTAAAGAAGCTCAAGCGAAAGGTCAACCTGTTCTAGTAGGTACAGTATCAGTTGAGAATTCTGAAATTATTAGCAAGTTATTCTCTAGAAATGGTATTAAACATAATGTACTTAACGCTAAGCAACATGCACGAGAGGCTGAAATTATTGCTCAGGCTGGTAGATTAGGTTCCGTTACTATTGCTACGAATATGGCTGGTAGAGGTACTGACATTTTGCTAGGTGGTAACCCTGAGTACTTAGCTAGACAAGAAATGCGTGAAGAAGGTTATGATGATGAGTTAATAGAAGCATCAACAGCATATAATGATACTGATGATGAAAATATATTGGCTGCTCGTAAAAAATTCCAAGAACTATATTCTAAATTTAAGGTCCATACTGATGCAGAAAAACAAAAGGTTGTTGAAGCTGGAGGTCTTTATGTTATTGGTACAGAGAGACACGAATCTAGACGTATAGATAATCAGTTAAGAGGTCGTTCAGGACGTCAAGGAGACCCAGGAAGTAGTAAATTTTATCTATCACTTGATGACGATTTAATGAGACAATTCGGTGGTGATAGAATGTTAGGAATGTTTAACAGTCTAGGTGTTGATGAAGATACAGAGATTCAACATAGAATGTTAACTAATGCTATTAGCTCAGCTCAGAAAAAAGTTGAGGGTAGAAACTTTGGTATTAGAAAAAATGTTCTTGAATATGATGACGTTATGAACCAACAACGTGAAGTCATTTACAAAGAAAGAAGACAAGTTCTTGAAGGACATGATTTACAAGATGTTTTTGAATCATATATTAATAGTTCCATAGAGAAAATTTTTAATGACTTCCTTATTGCTCATGAACACACAGATAAAAGTTCAATGGATTTAGTTGGTTTCTTAACACAATTACGTGACATAACAGGTGAATTAAGTGTTTATAAAGATCTAGAAGAAAGAGTAGCTGAAGGAGAAAGCTTCAATAATATACTTGCAGATGTTCAAGAAGCAGCGATTGAAAAATATAGAAATCGTGAGCGTGAACTAGGCGGCGCAGACTTTATGCGTGAAGCTGAAAGAGTTGTACTACTAAGAACAGTTGATTCTAAGTGGATGGATCATATTGATAACATGGACAGATTAAAGAGTGCTATTAGCATGAGATCTGTTGCTCAACATAACCCAGTACAAGAGTATCGTAGAGAGGGTTATGAAATGTTTGTTGAAATGAATGAAGCTATTGCTAGAGACTGTGCTAAGTTAATCTTGAGAGCTGAGTTTGTCAGCAATCAAAAACCTGAACGTAAAGAAAACGAAGAGGTTGAAGGTGCCACAGTTGAACAAGCAAAACCAATGAGTCCGGAAGAGCAACAAGCAAAATTAGAAGAGCTTAGAAGACGTCAGGAGATGGCTGCTCGTGAACTAAGAAAAGCTGAAGCTAAACGAGGAGAAGAACAATCTAAAGATCAAAGCTCTGAACCCATAGAAAAAGAGATTAGAGCAGGTAGGAATGAACCTTGTCCTTGTGGAAGTGGTAAAAAATATAAACAATGTCACGGAAGATAAGAGTGCTATGTTTTAAAACAAGTTAATAAATAACTGTGGTGGGTTAAATTAAACATTATTAATGAAAATTACTGCCACAGTTATTTTTTTGTGTTATTATTCTATAACAGTCATGGGGATGTACAGGTTTCGACAGGGCTGTAGAAGCTAGTTTAGCGAGTAGAGGATGCCAGTTGGCCTCTTTAATCATCTGGCAAAATTGTAATTGCAAATAACGATTACGCTTTAGCTGCAGCTTAATTTTATAGCAGCGCACAACCTAGGTTATCTGTGACCTAGCCACTGTGAGGTTAACAGACCTTACCTGTTAGAGGTTAAACAGGGACCGCTTAGGTTTAAGCTTTGCGACCTAAGTGTACTTATGAAGCTACCGGAGTGCCAGCCTGTCAGTTGGCACGGTACAAGGGGAATACTTCATAAACTGACTGCACTCGGAGAAGAGCTAGTGGAAATAGTTTTGGACGCGAGTTCAATTCTCGCCATCTCCACCAACCAATCAACCTTGTAACCTTTATGGGTTGCAGGGTTTTCTTTTTAATACTAAAACCAAAACAAAATCGTACTAAAAATATACTGAAACCTACTAAAATCGTACTAGTTTAAGAAATATAAAAGAAGTATTTAATAGAAAACTTAAAAAAATAGCCTCAAATAAATGCTAATTTATTAAGTAGACTTTTAGTAACAGAATAAGTATAATAGCAATAGTTAAGGGGGCGTAGCTCAGCTGGGAGAGCGCTTGAATGGCATTCAAGAGGTCGTGAGTTCGAGCCTCATCGTCTCCACCAAATCAGCCTACAGAAGCATTTGCTGCGTAGGCTTTTATTTTTAACAAAATAATCTTTGCCACAATAGCTCAGGGGTAGAGCAACTCCCTCGTAAAGAGTAGGTCGTGGGTTCGATTCCCATTTGTGGCTCCAGTTTAGAGCTCACAATCATTATTATGTTGGTGAGCTTTTATAAAATAATAGTTTTATGATATGTATAGTATTTTTCAGATATGTCTTTATTTTTCTGTGTTTATACGTTAAAATTCTAACCGTTAACAATATTTTAATTAGAATGTAACTTTAATTTAAAATTAAATATAAAATATAAACATTGAGGTAAATATGGATATTTATAGTGTACTTGACCTTTTAGGTGGGCTGGCCTTATTTCTATTTGGTTTAAATGTAATGGGAAATGGCTTGCAAAATGCTTCAAGTGGGCAATTGGAAAATATTTTAGGTAAATTAACTTCAAATAAATTCAAAGGTGTTTTCCTTGGTATTGTTGTTACCACAGTAGTTCAATCTTCCTCCGCTGTTACTATTATGTTAGTTGCTCTCGTTAACTCAGGAGTGATGAAACTTAAACAAACTGTTCCAGTTATTATGGGTGCAAACATAGGTACTACTATAACTGCCTGGATCTTAAGTTTGAGTGGATTGGATGGGGATAGTTTTATCGTTCAAATCCTCAAACCATCTACCTTTACACCTATACTTGCAATAATCGCAGTTATTATGCTATCTACAGCGAAAACTGAAAGAAAGAAGGCTATTGCTAATACCATATTAGGATTCTCAGTTATTATGTTTGGTATGAGTGCTATGAGTGCTTCAATGTCTGGACTGCAAGGTAACCCTAACTTTACGAGAGCTTTCACTATTTTCACAAATCCTGTCCTAGGAATAATTGTAGGTGCAGTAGTAACTGCAATTGTTCAATCTTCGTCAGCATCTATAGGTATTTTGCAAGCATTAAGTACTACTGGAGAAATTACATTCGCTTCAACATTCCCAATTATTATGGGTCAAAATATAGGTACCTGTATTACTGCAATGCTTGCTGCTATTGGAAGTAAGAAAAATGCAAAAAGAGTTTCAGTTATTCATCTAACTTTTAATATATTAGGTACAATTATTTTTGTTAGTTTATTTTATGTAATAGATTTTCTCTGGCCTTTCTCATTTATGGGAGATAAAGTAACAGAGTTCTCTATTGCTATGGTTCACACAATATTTAACTTATTCACAACATTGATTTTATTACCATTTACTAAACAATTAGTTGAATTTTCTAGGATTATTATTCCATCAGACGCAGATACTAATAGCACCGGTCAAGATAGTACAATAAAGACTTTGAATTTATTGGATCCATTGTTCTTAGAGCAACCTCACTTAGCATTAAATAGATCTTATGAAGTTTTGGTAAAAATGATGGAATATTCTGATAAAGCTCTGAAATTAAGTTTTGAACTTTTTGATGATTATACAGATGAGAAATTCTTAGATATTGAAGAACTAGAGCAAAGTGTTGATAGATTCGAAGATGCTTTGAAGAATTATACATCTCAATTACTTGTTAAAGAGCTTAATGAAGATGATAGTCAAAGATTAACTTTAGTATTTAACGGTATGAATGATGTCGAAAGAATTTGTGATCATGCCATGAATTTTGCGAATACTGTTAAAGCTAGTGCAGATAAGTCGAGAGAGTTTTCTAAGGATGCTAGAGAAGACCTACATTTATATTTCTCTGCAGTTCAAGATATTGTTGATAGAACATATAAGAGTTTGGGAGATCAGAATTCAACATTTGTAGAAACAATACCGCCTCTTGAAGAACATATTAATAATCTAGATAAACATATGGTTAAAAAACATATTAAACGTATGAAAAAAGGTAAATGTAAGGTCAAGAATGGTATTGCAATTACCGATGTATTTAATGGTTTAGAAAGAGTCTCAGATCACTGTAACAACATTTCACTATATATATTACAGTTAGATACTGATAATAATAGGACTCATGATTTTGAAAATAATATTGATAAAAATTCTGAAATGTATAAAACAACATTAGCTGAATTTGAAAAAGTTTATCCACTTGTATAATTACTGTAACATTTAGTCTATCATTAAATCTTCCTAACGCAGATATGAAAATATTTTATATAATAGAATTATTCGAACTATGTTAGGGGGAAGAGATGATAGACTTTTATATTACTCGAGATAAAGAACTTGTTAAGCTAAATGAATTTGAAAATGGTGCTTGGATAAATGTAGTAGATCCAAGTGCTGAAGAGAAAGCTTTGTTAATAGATAGATTTAATGTGGATCCTACTATTTTAGAAGATGCTCTTGATCCTGAGGAATCTCCACGTTATGAATATGAAGATGAAGATACTTTTATAATAATTAATGTCCCAATTAAGAGTAAAGATGATGATGAGTTTTATGAAACTATACCTTTAGCTATCTTTCATTTTAAGAACTATATCATTACAGTATGTATTAGTGAAGATACTGTTTTGGAGAAGTTTTTAAAGGGCAAAACTAATAAAAGTAAAGATTTTTATACGCAGTATAAAACTCGATTCATCTTACAAATATTACAAAATACTTCAAATGAGTATTTAAGAAACCTTAAAATTCTTGAAAAGTTGAGTGATAGGATTACGACAAATGTTAAGGACTCAATTGAAAATAAAGAATTACTTAGTTTGTTAAAAATTGAAAAATCATTAGTCTACTTTGCAACATCTTTGAGAGGTAATGAGAAGGTTCTTGAGAGACTTTTACGTCATCACCTTATAAAAAACTACCCAGAAGATTCAGACTTACTTGAAGATGTAATTACTGATAACAAGCAGGCTTTAGAAATGACAAGTCTCTATACTGACATTTTATCTAGTACAATGGAGACTTATGCTTCAATTATCTCTAATAATCAGAATGATGCGATGAAGATTTTGACATCAATCACTTTTGTAATGTCAATTCCAACTATAGTTAGTGGTATTTGGGGTATGAATGTTTGGGTACCTATGCAAGATAAACCTTTTGGATTCTTAATTATAATGGCCGTAATAGTGTTGTTAACAGTTTTGGTAGCCTATCTTTTGCGAAAACTAAGGATGTTATAATTTTACTTATAACTGAAAAGGTGAAATATGTTAAAAGAAGATACACTTTATATCGTAATGCCAGCTTATAATGAAGCAAAAAATTTACCTGAATTAATTTCAGAGTGGTATCCATGGACTGAAACTTCAAAGGATTCAAGAATTTTAATTGTTAATGATGGTAGTAAGGATGACACAATTTCAGTTTTGACTGAACTAAAAAAATACTACCCAAAGCTAATTTTCATTAACAAGAAAAATTCTGGTCATGGTCCTAGTGTAACTTTCGCCTATAAAGAAGCATTAAATGCAGGTGCAGATTTCATTTTTCAGACCGATTCTGATTGTCAAACTAGAGCTAAGGATTTTAATGTTTTTTGGGATAATCGTAATAAATATGATGTGCAATTAGGTTATCGTTTTGATAGAAAAGATGGATTGTCAAGAAAGTTTGTTAGTTCAATATTAAGTAAAGTCGTATGGATTCTTTTCAAAGAAAATATTAAAGATGCGAATGTGCCTTTTAGACTTTATAACAAACATGCTCTAGAAAAAATTATTCAATATATTCCTGATGACTTTTTATTAAGTAATGTTTTATGTTCAATTATTGGTGAAAAATTAGAGGATAACAAAGAATTAACTATGACAAGGCATAAGATAGATTTCTTTGAACGCCAGCTCGGTAAGAACTCAATTAACTTTAAAAGTACGTTCAAGTTTGCAAGAAAATTTATTAGTCAAAGTCTTAAATGGAAAAAAGTATTTTGTAATAAATGATATGTATAATATTTGTAGCAATTAAATTTCAAGGGGGCTTATATGGACGAGAAAATTATATTAATAGCTGATGATGATCCAATAGTTCATGAATCTTTGGGCTTATATCTAAAAAATGAGGGTTATAGTTATGACTCAGTTTATGATGGTCAGTCTGTCTTGGATAAATTTAATGCCAGAGATTATAAGTTGATAATCTTAGACCTAATGATGCCAGAAATTTCAGGTATAGATGTCTGTAGAGAGATTAGAAAGTCTTCAAATGTACCTATAATAATGTTAACTGCTAAAGGTGATGAAATTGATAGGATTATTGGCCTTGAATTAGGTGCAGATGATTACATTGTTAAACCATTTAGTCCTAGAGAAGTTATCGCTAGAGTAAAAGCTATAACTAGAAGAATTGATTCTACAGATTCTGTAGTACAACATTTATTAGAATTTCCTGATCTTAGAATTGATCTTGATACATATGAAGTTGAAGTTGAAGGAATGAAAATTCCATTTACTCCTAAGGAAGTAGAGGTTCTGTATTTTTTAGCATCTCATCCAGGAAAAGTAATGACAAGAGGAACTATTCTTAATAGTGTTTGGGGTGAAGATTATTATGGTGATAGTAGGACCATAGATACTCATATCAAACAAATTAGACAAAAAATTGGATACAGCTCACATTGGTCACTAGTTACTGTTTATGGAATAGGTTATAAATTTGAAGCTGAGAAAAATAGAAATAAATAAACTAACTTTATGAATTTCAGCTAAGCTTAGAGAATACAAGATAATATGAGGAAGATAAACTTTAGGAAACGTTTTTATAATAGTGATTTTGCTAGTAAAATTGTGTTAGCTTTGATGCTAGCGTTAATTTTAACTGCCTTAATTACTTTAGGAATTTTCTCATATACTGCAAGCATAATTTATACTCAAAATACGACAAACGAAAATAAAAAGAATGCTGCCTATCTCGCTGAAATAAATGCTACTCGTTATGCGGGCGAAATAGATCAAGTTACTTACGATAAATTCATGGATAACGCAAGTAATCTTTTGGACTCGGTTATTATAGTTTATATGTATAGAGAGAATTATTTTGATATAAACTATACTTCAGATATTAATAATCTACCTGCTAATTATATAACAGATGCCAAAGCCTCTATCGAAGAATACAACGTAGAGATAATGAGTCAGAAGATAACATCTTTCATTAAAGAAATAGGTACAAATAAGAATAAAAATCTATTTGTCGGATACCCCATAGTTGCCATAGATAGTTATAGTAAAGCTAGCGTAACTATTGGCTCTGTCTATATTATTACTGATTTAAGCAATTCAGATAATCAATTAACCAGTCTTAACTTATCACTTATTTTAGCAAGCTCATTAACATTCTTATTAATTTTATTTCCACTTTTATATTTACTCAGGAAATTAATTCAACCTTTAATAACGACCAGAGATATAGCATATGCTATGAGTAAAGGTGATTATTCCAATAGGGTAAAAGTAAAAACAATGGATGAGGTTGGTGAATTGGCAACAGCTATCAATGAGTTAGCTGACGATCTTGATGAAACTTTGTCGAAACTAGATGATGAAAAAAATAGACTGCAAAAACTTATTAACTCTTTGAGTGAAGGAATTTTAGCAGTAGATGCTGATATGAAATTAATGCATATTAATCCTGCATTGTTCGAACTTTTTAATCTTGAGAACTTTAGCGATGTAGAAGCAATGAAAAAAATCATTAAGGATTGCTCACTAGAAGAAGATATTATACAAGTTATTAGATCTGGAACAAGTAGAGTGCATAAAGTACAGCATCGAGATAAAGTTATTCAAATTCAATTAGATGGAATGATTGGTGAAAATATTGAAAGTAATGGTGCAGTTGCTCTATTTAGAGATATTAGTGAAATTGAAGCTCTGGAAAAAACAAGAAAAGAATATATATCTAATGTTTCTCATGAACTCAGAACACCTTTAACAGCAATTAGAGGATTAATAGAGCCTATAAATGATGGTTTAGTACAAGATAAAGTGGTTAAGACTAAATATTATAAAATAATCCTAGAAGAAACTATGCGTCTTAGCAGATTAATAGATGACATGTTAGCATTGTCCGGCTTACAAAGTGGTCAATTAAACTTTGAGCCTGAGAGAATTAATCTTCATGAATTATTATTAGAGATTAAATATAAATATGAAATTCAAATGCTTAACAAAGGCATAGATTTTAATATTCCTAAGAAGAGTGTAGTTTTACCTGATGTCTATGTAAACAAGGACAGATTGGAACAAGTTATTGTTATAATTCTAGATAATGCAATGAAATATACTAAAGAGTTTGGCCGAATAAGTATTGATTTTATCGATGATAAGAAAAAAGCAAATTCTATAGTTATGAAGATTTCTGATAATGGTAGTGGTATATCTGAAACTGATATTAATCATATATTTAGTAGATTTTATAAGAGTAATAAATCTAGGGGCAGAAGCGAAGGTACTGGACTAGGTTTATCAATTGCCAAAGAATTGCTCGAGATAATGGGTGAGAGAATTTGGGTAGAGAGCAAAGTAGGAGAAGGTAGTAGCTTCTATGTGACCTTAAGAACTTATGACTTGGAGGACGAAGTAAATGAGTGAAGATAAGTTAATTAGATTAAATAAATATATAGCATCCCAAGGGGTATGTTCAAGGAGAGAAGCTGATAAACTTATAGAAACAGGTCAGGTGAAAGTTAATGGCAAGATTGCGGGACTTGGCGACAGAATTTCTACTAATGATGAAGTTGTAGTTAATGGGAAGAATATTTCAAACAATGATATAGATAATATTTATATAGCTTTTAATAAACCTAAGGGTATTGTGTGCACAAGTTCAAAAAAAGAAGGCAAAAATATTATTGATTATATTAATTATCCTGAGAGAATTTTCCCAGTAGGACGCTTAGATAAAGATTCTGAAGGGCTAATTTTATTAACTAATGATGGATCAATCGTTAATAAGATGATGCGTAGTTCTCAAAATAAAGAAAAAGAATATTTGGTTAAAGTTGATAAAAAGATTAATCCTGAATTTAAAGAAAAGATGGAATCTGGAGTTTATATACTGAATCAAGTTACTAAACCAGCTAAATTTGTTCAAGTAAATGAAAATGAATTTAAATTAACTATTACTCAAGGTCTGAACAGACAAATTAGAAGAATGTGTGAAAGCTTGGGGTATAATGTTATAGAGCTTAAACGACTAAGAATTATGAATATTGATCTAGGTAATTTAAAAACAGGTGAGTGGAGATATATCAAAAAGAAGGAACTTAAACAGTTACTTTCACTGTTGTAATTTTGGTATGACTGTTGTTAGAAAGGCAGGCTGAATTGGAAGATTTCGAAAGTTTAATTATTTATGAAGATAACCATTTATTAGTTATTACCAAACCTGCAGGTGTTTTGTCACAAGAAGACTCTAGTGGGGATCAAGATATTCTTACACTTGCAAAAGAATTTATAAAAAAACGTGACAAGAAGCCTTTCAATGTTTACTTAGGTTTAGTGCATAGATTAGATAGAAACACTGGTGGAGTAATGTGTTTTGCTAAAACATCTAAAGCAGCTAAAAGGTTGAATGAACAGATTAGAAATCATAGTTGGCAAAAACATTATCTAACAATGACAGAAAAAACAAATAAAAACGATACACTCCCAATTGATTCACAGGGATGGTTAAAGTTGGAAGATTTCTTGGATAAAAATCGTGAGTTAAATATGAATCTAATTGATAATAAAAATAAATCTAAAAATTCAAAAAAGGCAGAACTTTATACAAGATTTTTGGCTAAATCCAAATTAAATAATAGAGAAATAATTTTGCGTGAAAATAAACTTATTACTGGAAGAAGTCATCAAATAAGAGTCCAGTTAGCTAGTAGAGGCGAGAAGATTTTAGGTGATTATAAATATGGTGCAAGTCATGACTTAAACTTACCACCTTTTTTCTTAGGGCTTTGGGCATATAAACTAAGCTTAGAACATCCAATTAAGAAAGAGGATATGACTTTTATTAGTTTACCTAAACCGGAAGGACCTTGGATAGAATTTGCTGAGTATTTTACGAAATTAAAAGATATTTAATTTAAGCTACAGCTTTTTTTATTTGTTGAAGAAATTAAGAATTATTAAGAGAAAGTAGGCAAACATGAACAAAATTTTATTAGTAGATGGACACTCAATAGCATATAGAGCATTTTATGGACAAGCTAGATCTGGACAGTTAACCGCTCCAGATGGGACTCCTACAGGAGCAGTATATACTTTTATAAATATGCTATTAAGGTTTATAGATCAAGTAGAGCCTACTCATATTGCTGTTTTATTTGATACTTCAGATCCTACATTTAGGACGGGGGCTTACGCTGCATACAAGGCTAATCGTAGCCAAATGCCGGATGATTTAATTGTACAAATGCCACTGATTACTAAAATTCTAGAAGCAATGAATATTAAGGTTATTTCTAAGTCAGGGTATGAAGCTGATGATTTAATTGGTACTTTGTCTCTTAAATTTGCGGATGAGAACAATCATGTTTATATACTAAGTGGCGATAGAGATGACTTACAATTATTGAGCGATAATATTAGTCAAATTTACCCTGGTCAAAGAGGTAAAACTACCATATATACACCTGAAAAAGTCAAAGAAGATTATGGAATTGAAGTAAGTCAAATTGTTGACATGAAAGCTCTTATGGGAGATAGTTCTGATAATATTCCTGGTGTTAAAGGTATTGGTGAAAAAACTGCAATTAAATTGTTGCAGGAGTACCCTAGTCTTGACGAAATATATATTAATTTAGAATCTATAAAAGGCTCAAATCAAAAAAAATTAGATAGTGGAAAAGAAGTTGCATATTTATCTTATGATTTAGCGAAAATTGATAGAGATGTAGAAATCGATTGTGATCTAGATCATATTATCAAGCAAAATCCAAACAAAGAAGAGTTAAGTGATATTTTTATTAAACTAGGTTTTTCCTCTTTGGTTAGTAAATTCAATTTAAAGGATATTGTTCAGTCAAAGATTGATCTTACAAGACAGGATGTTAGAGTTTTTGAACTAAGCCAAGATCAATTGTTAGAGCAATTTAAGAATAAAGATTTTGCGATATTAAATCTAGTGAAAAACAAGAATAGTGAGACCTATACTGTAAGTTTAAATAATTCTGTTGATAGTGTTTTTGTAGCGTCTTTATTAAAAGATGAAGTTCGAGATCTAATTTTAAGCTTTGCGAATCATGACACTTTATTAGTAACTTATGATTGGAAAAAAATATTTAAAGAATTCAATGTGTTCTTATCAAATAAGATTGTAGATTTATCCATTTTAGCCTATTTATTAAATTATGAAGTTGATGGTAAAAGTGAAAGCGAGATTTTCTCTACAGTTATGAATAGGGAAATATTACTTGGCAATGTTGTAGAATCTAAACTTGATAAATTAAAACTAGATAAATCAACTTTAGATATCGTAAGTCTAGCTTCAGAAAGCCTAGAGTTATATGAGAATTTAAACAAAGATTGCAATGAGAAAAATCTTATTGAGTTAGCAGAAAAGATTGAGTTCCCATTAATATCAGTTCTAGCCAGAATGGAAGTGCTTGGTGTAAAAGTCGAAGCAGATATTCTAAGAAAACTTGGTGATGAGTTTGAAAAAACAGCAGAAGGGCTTGCCGAAAAAATTTATGCTGAAGCGAATTATAAATTCAATATAAATTCATCTAAACAATTGGCTGAAGTTCTATATGAGAAAATGGGTATAGTAAGCAGTAAGAAAACTCCAAGTGGTGCTTATTCTACAGCAGCTGATGTGTTAGAAGATTTAGCAGTAGCTAACCCTATAGTAAGCGATGTATTAAATTATAGAAAAGTTACTAAGTTACAATCAACATTCACTGATGGTTTGTTAAAAGAAATTGCTGAAGATGGTAGAATTCATTCTATTTTTCACCAGAAGTTAACTACAACTGGTAGATTAAGCAGTTCTAATCCTAACCTGCAAAATATTCCTACCAGAGATGAAGAGGGTAGGAAAATTAGGAAAGCTTTTGTCCCTAAACCAGGTTATAAATTTATAGATGCTGACTATAGCCAAATAGAGTTACGATTATTGGCTGAATTATCTGGTGATGAAACTTTATTAAATTATTTCAAAAATGATAAAGATATTCATACCGAAACTGCAGCCAATATATTTAATATTCCAGCAGAACAAGTAACCCACTTGCAAAGATCAATGGCTAAAACTGTTAATTTTAGTATTATTTATGGGATTTCAGCATTTAGCTTGTCCAAAGATTTAAAAATATCTGTGAAAGCGGCTAATGAGTATATTGATGCTTATTATGAATTGTTTAGTGAAGTTAAGCCTTACATGCAAAGTTTAATTGATTTTGCATATGAGAATGGTTATGTTGAGACATATTTCTCACGTAGACGTTACATTCCAGAGCTCAAAGAGAAAAACTTTAATAAACGTAAATTTGGTGAAAGAGCAGCGATGAATGCTCCTATACAAGGAACTGCAGCTGATATTATGAAACTGGCTATGATTAATTTATCATCAGCTATAGAAGAAGCTGATTTAGATGCCGAAATTTTAATTCAAGTCCATGACGAAGTGCTCATAGAAGTAAAAGAGGAAGATGTAGAATCTTGCCAAAAATTAGTTAAAGAAGTATTAGAGTCTGTTGTTGATTTTAAAGTTCCTTTAAAAGCCGATGTTCAAATTGGTGAAAACTGGTATGAGAGTAAAGATTAAAAACCAAGAAGAAGGATAATTATGTTTGTTTTAGGTATTAGTGGTGGAATAGGTAGTGGTAAAAGCACAGTCGCTGACATATTGAGAGCTCATGGCTTGGAAGTTTTAGATGCGGATAAAATTTCTCATGAAGTAACAAAAGCTGGGGGTTCAGCATTATCTGATATTATAGATATTTTTGGCCCTGAATTTATAGACGAAAATGGCGCACTAGATAGAGCTAAAATGGCGGATATAGTTTTTAAAGATAGTAAAAGCTTGGACTTATTAAGCTTAATAGTTCATAGAAAAGTTTTTAGTGAAATGGATTATAAGCGTAGATTGCTCAAAGAAGCAAAAGTCAAAGCTGTTGCTATGGATGTTCCTGTACCAGCCAAAGAGGGTTTCCTAGACAAGTGTGATCAAGTGTGGATTGTAAGCTCCGATGATGAATTAAGAATTGAGCGATTAGAGAAAAGAGGAATACATCGCGATGATGCCATTCGTAGAATTAGTATTCAGTTATCTCAGGAAGAATATGCAAGTTTGGGCGATATAGTCATTGAAAATAATGGTGATATCAGAAGTCTAGAAACTAAAGTAATAGAGCTTATCAAATCAGAGCTTATTTCAAGAGGTATAGATCTTTCCTTGGATTACGATTACTGCAATAGCCTGGAAAGAGAAAATACTGAAAATTTAAATGAAATAGATAATTCAAATAATTTAGATGATTAAAGTAAAGGAAATTAAAGATTGAAAATTAAAAGGCCATCACTGAGATGACCTTAATCTTTGTCTTGAAAAAGTAAGAGAAATTAAACATTGAATCGGAATAGAATGACATCTCCATCCTTTACAACATATTCTTTTCCTTCTGATCTAACTAGCCCTTTGGCACTACATGCAGCCATGGAACCTTCTTCAATTAAGTGTGAAGACTCAACTACTTCAGCACGGATAAAACCACGCTCAAAGTCAGTATGGATTTTACCAGCAGCTTGTGGTGCTTTTGTTCCTTTTGTTATTGTCCATGCTCTACATTCATCTTCACCAGCAGTTAAGTAGGAGATGAGACCTAGCAAATCATAAGATGATTTTATAATTTTATCTAAACCGGATTCTTCTAAACCTAACTCAGATAAGAACATTTCTTTTTCTTCAGGATCTAGGGTTGATATTTCTTCTTCAATTTTTGCGCTGATGACAATATAGGCTGAGTTTTCATTTTCAGCCTGTTTTGCTACAGCTTTTACATGAGGATTTTCTGAGTAATCAGAGATTTCATCTTCTGAAATATTAGCAACATAAAGAATAGGTTTAGCTGTAAGTAAACTTAATTCGTTATAGAATTCTTGCTCATCCTCTGCGACTTCAAATGTTCTAGCTGATTTGCCATCAGCGAAGTGAGCTTCTAATCTTTTGGTGAATTCCAGTTCAACTGCCTTAGTTTTATCAGCTTTGGCTTGTTTTACTAACTTTGCGTTATGTTTCTCAATCCATTCAAGATCAGCTAGTACTAATTCAGTACTAATAATATCGATATCTCTTTCAGCGTTAACAGAATCATTAACATTAATAATATTGTCATTTTCAAAACATCTAACAACTTGAAGAATTGCATCTGTTTCTCTGATATTAGCTAAAAATTGATTACCTAAACCTTCACCTTTACTTGCACCAGCAACTAACCCTGCGATATCAACAAACTCTATTTTTGCAGGCACTCTACTGCGTGTATTATACATTTCACTTAATTTATCTAATCTTTCGTCTGGCACATCAACGACACCTACATTAGGTTCTATTGTTGCAAATGGGTAATTAGCACTCAAAGCTCCAGCTTGTGTAATTGCATTAAATAATGTACTCTTACCAACATTTGGTAGTCCGACTATACCTAAGTTCATAGTTTATCCTCCGTATATAAATTAAATATTAAATATTAAATTCAAGATTTGCCCAAATGTCTGAGCAACATCAGCTATTATAGCATTTAAATGTTTTAACATTGCATGAAATAATAGAGCATTATAATACATGTTATATTCAATTGTGATAATATAAACCCATTAGTTTTTAGGAGATAATTTGTGTATAAAATTAATTTACCAGTATTATTTGGATTAGAATCTGTTGTAAGAGATGAGTTATATGATCTAGGTTTTGCAAAAGAAAATGTAGAACTTGGGAATGGTAATGTTCAGATTAGTTTAAAGCAAGATAGAGAGTCTATCGCTGAAGCTGTGGCGTTATGTAATGTGCATTTACGCTGCGCAGAAAGAGTAGAATTAGTCGTTGCTGAGTTTCAAGCCAATGATTTTGATCAGCTTTTTGATAATGTAAAAGCTTTAGAATGGGATACCTGGATTCCAGATAATGCTGCGTTTACCGTTGATAGGTCTAATACACATAAATCAAATCTTTTTGCTCCATCTGCAATTCAAAGTACAATTAAAAAAGCTATAGTTCTTTCTTTAATTGAAGCTAGAGATTTAAAGGAAAATTCTAGGTTAAAAGAAGATAGAAATTTCTTGGATTTACATATTGCTTATGAAATTATAGATAACAATGTTCGTCTAAGTTTTAATACTTCTGGAGCAGGCTTACATAAACGTGGATATAGATTAGATAGAAACCAAGCTCCTATTTCTGAAACTTTAGCTGCAGGAATTATTAAGCTAAGTCAGTATTCTCCGGAAAACAATGAAGTTGTTTATGATGTTTGTTGTGGATCTGGAACATTTCCAATTGAAGCAGCAATGATTGCTTATCAAATAGCTCCTGGAGCTAGACGTGATTTTACTGCGGAAAAATGGCCTTTTATAGGTGATAAAATATTCAATGAAGTAAAAAATACTGCAATTGAAAGAGAAATTCCAAGAGGAGATCTTGATCCAAACAATGTTAAATTTGCTGGTTCTGACATAGATGGCAAAAGTATTAGTATGGCTAAGGCCAATGCTAGACGTGCTGGCGTTAGAGAGGTAATAGACTTTAGAGTATTAGATCTACATGATTTACATATTGATAAACTCAATAAATACTTTAAAAATGATGAATTTTTATTTCTAGCTAATCCACCTTATGGTGAAAGAATGGCTGATGAAGCAGAAGTGATTAAGATCAATCAAGGAATAGCTAATTTAGTTTTTTATCCGAAAACAAACTTTACTAATCCCGGTGTTCGCTTGAGCATTATTACAGCGTGTGATTTTGAGAAAGATACAGGTCATAAAGCAGATAAAAGACGTAAATTATATAACGGTATGATTAGGAGTACGATGTACCATTATTTTAGGCAGAAATATGTGTAGCTTTAATTTAATTTGATTTGTTATTTATCTTAAATGCCAAAGAAGCTTTTGTGACTTCTACTTTATTTTTGTTTATATTTGTAGCATTTTTATAAAAATGCTTTTTACTACTATATTTTCAAGGGGGAAATTCTTATGGAAATAAGTATAGTAAAAAGTGCATGTATAAGCGGAACTCAGTCCGAAAAAATTAATGTAGAAGTTAGTCTGAATAATGGCTTACCTTATTATAATGTTGTTGGTTTAGCCGATTCTTCTATCAAAGAATCTAGAGAAAGAGTACGATCAGCTATTAAAAATTCAGGATTTACCTGGCCTAATAGAAAAATAACTGTAAATCTTAATCCTGCCTGGCTGAATAAGTCTGGTTCGAGTTTTGATCTGGCTATAGCTTTAGGAATTTTACAGGCAAGTTCTCAAATACCTCAAAACTTGGACTTATCAGCCTGGGGTGAGCTTTCTTTGACAGGAAATATTGAATCAGTTCCGGGAGCTTTAGCTTTAACAGATGCTCTTATTTTTGATAATAATCATAGTGTAAATAGTGAAGAAGACAAATTTTATATAGTCCCAGAAAATGCAAGTAATGAAATAGAGGATTTTATTGATAATTTAACATATTACTCGAATTTAAAAGCGTTAGTTGAAACTTTAAAATCACCTAGAGACATAGAAGAAAAATCTATCACAATTAAAGAAAATCAAGATAAAAATTATTTAAATGAATTGAATAAATTTCCGGTAGATATTCAAGCTTTTGCTTGGCGAGCCTGCCAAATTTCTGTAGCTGGAGGTCATCACTTGTTAATGCAAGGAGCTGCAGGTTCAGGGAAAAGTACATTGGCAAGATATTCAAGATTTTTATTACCTGAACTATCTCCACAAGAGAATTACAATTTAGCTATTAGATACTCTATAGCTAACTTACCACCGCAATTAGAAGAGCTTAAACTTGGTGTTTTAAGAGAAGTGCATCATAGTATGACAAGTGCAGCAATTCTAGGAGGGAGTTATAAGTACCCATTAGGTGAGCTAGCTCTTGCTAATAAGGGGATTTTGTTTCTTGATGAAATTTCGTTGTTTTCTAATGATGTTATTAATAATTTACGTTCTTCAAGTGAGAGCGGATTAGTAGAAAGAAAATTACATGGTGAACTGATATTACAAGAAGCTAGATATATTTTAATTGCCACTTGTAATCCTTGTAAATGTGGTAATTATTTTGAAGATAATTTATGTACATGTAGCGATGGTGACATAATTAGGTACAGACAAAAGTTTGATAACCCATTTTTCGATAGAATTTCTTTGTTTTGTAATTTATTAGCATTAGAAAAAAATAAAATAGCTGAAACTTTAGATAGACATCAATTTGATCTTTATTCATATAAAAATGCAGTGCAAAGAGCAAGAGATATTCAAAAATCAAGATTTAATACAGACAAATATATTCTAAATGCGTGGGCGCCACTAGATAAAATACGAAAGAGTTTAGAGTGTAGTGAGAAAAATAAGAAAATTTTTGAGGATCTAGCAAATACCTTTAATCTTTCCATTAGGTCATATCAAAATATTTGGCGTGTTGCTAGAACAATTGCAGATTTAGATGGAGCAGAACAGATTGAAGAGAATCATATTTATGAAGCTTTTGCCTATAGGAGAAGATAAATGGACATTGAAATTGTAAAAGATTACATGGCTGCACTGGTATACTTACTTCAGAGAAGAAAAGTTTTAAAAAGAACTGAGTTAATTAAATTTATTATTGAATCAGAATTATTCAAAACAGAAAATTTGACGTTATTTAAACAAAGATTTTCAGAAAATAAAGTTATTAAATATAGTAAATTAAGTATTAATGACTTAGAAGTTTTATTAGAAAATTGCGGAGAATATAATATAAAAATAACTATGAGGGGAGAAAACAATTATCCCAAATTACTAAATGAATCGAGTGATGCTCCTTTAGTTATATTTTATAAAGGTAAGATAGAAAGATTAAATGAAAGTAATATAAATAGTTTATCGGTTGTTGGAACTAGGAGAATGAGTTCTTATGGCCAACGTTTTATTGAAAGTGAAATTCCAAAATTAAGTTTATATAATTTTTGCATTATATCAGGTTTAGCTAGAGGAATAGATAGTTGTGCCCATAAAGTTGCAATAGAAAATTCTATATTTACTGTTGCAGTGCTTGCGCATGGTATAGATTTAATTTATCCAAGAGAACACAAAAGTTTACGAGATAGTATAGCAAAGGAGGGAGTTTTAATTTCAGAACACGCTCCTGGAGTTAAACCTTTGAAACCTTACTTCCCAGCTAGAAATAGAATAATTAGTGCCTTAAGCAATTACACTCTTGTAGTTGAAGCTGGAGAAAAGAGTGGTAGTTTAATCACTGCTCAATTTGCTGCTGAACAGAATAGAAATGTAATGACCGTTCCAGGATCTATTTATCAAGATGTTTCAGCTGGATGTAATTCACTATTAAAAGATGGTGCTTTGTTAGTTCGTTCAGCAAAAGATATTACTGATTGGATGAATATTGATTTTCAAATGTATAGTAAAAATATTGATTTTCAAAAAGAAAAGTTTAATAATATGTCGTCGATGTTAATTTATGACAATTTAACTTTGAAAATATTTAATTTGTTAGACAAAAAAGCGTTTAATGAATTAGAATTAGCAAATCGACTGAATCTTAATATCAGTGAATTACTAATTGAGCTAACTAAACTAGAAGCTCTAGGATACATTAAAAGAAGTGGTACAAAAGTATTTTTGACAAAATCTTTAAATTAATTAATCATTGTTTTAAGACATTTATAAATGAATTTATTATTAGGGAGTTTTAATGAGCAAAAATTTGGTAATCGTTGAGTCACCAGCTAAAGCAAAAACTATTGAAAGATATTTAGGTGACGAATATAAATTAACAGCATCAGTAGGTCACATTAGAGATCTACCTGCTTCTACTATTGGTGTTGATGTTAAAAATCAATTTAAACCAAGATATGTCACCATGAAAGGCAAGCACAAAGTTGTTGCGGAATTAAAAAAGCTTGCTAAAGATGCTGACAATATTATTTTGGCAACTGACCCGGATAGAGAAGGTGAAGCTATAGCTTGGCATTTAGCTCATATACTTAAACTAGATCCGGATTCCAAATGTAGGGTTACTTTTAATGAAATTACTGAAAAAACAGTACAAGAAGCTATAAAAAATCCTCGTAGTATTGATATGAATTTAGTAGATGCTCAACAAGCAAGGCGTATTTTAGATAGACTTGTTGGTTTTGAGTTGAGTCCATTACTATGGGAGAAGATAAGAAAAGGTCTTTCAGCAGGAAGAGTCCAATCAGTAACCAGTAAAATGATTGTTGATAAAGAAAGAGAAATTAAAGCATTTATACCTGAAGAATACTGGAACTTAGACGTTAAACTTCGTAAAAATAATGATGAACTACAATTTTCTGCTAGATACCAAGGTGATTTAAAATCAGGAAAAGTAAAGAAAGTAAAAGTTAATACAAAAGAAGAGGCAGATGCGATTCTTGCTGATATTGATAAAGATGCTTTCTCAGTCCATGAGATAAAGAAAGGACAACGTAAACGTAAAGCTAAACCACCTTATACAACAAGTACTTTACAGCAAGATGCTTCAGCTAGAATTAACTTTAACTCTCGTAGAACTATGAGTGTCGCTCAGCAACTATACGAAGGTGTTAATATTGGTGGTCATGGACAAGTATCCTTAATTACTTATATGCGTACTGACTCTGTACGTATTTCTCAGGATGCAATTAACTCTGTACGTTCACTTATAAAAAATAATTATGGAGAAAAATATCTTCCTAAGAAAGCAAATTATTATGCTAATAAGAGTTCTAATTCTCAAGATGCTCACGAGGCAATTAGACCTACACACTTTGATTTATCACCAGAATATGTAAAGCGATCGCTAACTGAAGAACAATATAGACTTTATAATCTAATTTGGACAAGGTTTGTGGCTTGTCAGATGGTTGATGCTGTAATCGATACTGTAACATTAGATGCTAAAAGTAATGACCATATTTTTAGAACTAAAGGGGAAACTATTAAATTCTCTGGTTATATGGAAGTATATAACGAATATCTAAGTAATGAAAAAGAAGAAATTCCTGAACTTGAAGAGGGCGAAGCTTTAACTTGCGATAAGATTGATGCCGAGCAAAAATTCACGCAACCACCTGCAAGATATACAGAAGCTTCCTTAATTAAAGCCATGGAAGAGAATGGTATAGGTAGACCATCTACTTATGCACCTACAATATCAACTATATTAGCAAGACAATACGTGGAGAAAGACGGTAAGAGTCTTGTACCAACAGAATTAGGTTTCTTAGTCACTGAGATGTTAGAAGAAAACTTCCCAGATATAGTTGATGTTAATTTCACTGCTGAAATGGAATCCAACTTAGATAATGTTGAATCTGGTGAAATGGAAGGAATCAAAGTTCTTGAAGAATTTTATCCGGATTTTCATGCTGAAATTGAAAAAGCAAAAGATACTATCAGCAAAGTAGAAATTCCAGAAGTAGAACTAGGTGAAAAATGCCCTAAATGTGGAGAAGGGGACCTGGTAATAAAAGTAGGTAGATTTGGGAAATTTATAGCTTGTAATCGCTTCCCTGACTGTGACTACACAGATACCATGAATTATTCAACAGGTAGAAAATGTCCACTTTGTGGTTCAGAAGTAGTTTCAAGAAAAAGTAGGAGAAATAGAATTTTCTATACTTGTGATAAAAAGGGTAAAGACCCTGATTGTGAGTTCATATCTTGGGATTTGCCTGTAGATGATAAAAAATGTGAAACCTGTGGATCTTATATGCTAGAGAAGAAGAGGAAATCAGGAGACTATATTTATTGTTCAAATAAAGAGTGCCCAACTCGTCAAAGTAAAAAGAGTAAGAGTAAAGAGAACGAACAAGATAAAGAAAAAAGTATAAATGAAGAAGCGGACGACAAAGAATAACAATAATCAAATAAGTATTATATAATATTTAATTATTAGTTTTTAAGTTTTTATTATTAATTTAATAGAATTAGGAGATATTTATGGCATTTTGGAATTGGAATAAAGAAGGACCTGGAGTTGATCCAGATGAACCAGAAAAGGGACCCTTAGGAGAATTTTTCTCAATTTATTTTAGTAAGTTTTGGAGAATATGTGGTTTAGGTATGATGACTTTTATTGGTAGCCTTCTAACTATAGCTTTACTTTATTACGTAGGATTCTACTTATTAACTATGATTTTGCCAACTTTATCATATGAGAATATTCTTGCTGTGCTGAAAAAATTAAATTTAGATTTTACCCAAGGTGCAACTGTAGAGACAATGTCATCGTACTTCTTCTTGGCTAGTCATTTGGTTTTTGTACTTACAGTATTTAGTTTAGGCTTTTTTACTTTTGGTCCTATTCATGTTGGATTCACCTATGTCTATAGGAATTTTGCAACAAGAGAACCTGTGTTTTTGTGGTCAGATATTAAAGATAGTATAGTCACTAATTGGAAAAAAGGCTTATTACATAGTATTATTTCAGCCTTTGCTTTATGTTTAGGTATTTATGCATTTTATTTTTATAATGCAAATATGCCAGAAGGTATTTTGCTGTATGTTTTAAGAGCAGTTCTAATAATGTTTATTTTTACTATTATCGTAATGCAATTTTATGTTTATCAAATGATAGTAACTTTCGATTTGAAATTACGTCATATTTATAAAAATGCCCTAATATTAACATTAGTTAAAGTTCCAAGTAACTTCTTTATTTTATTACTATTGTTAATATTTAATTTTGCAATACCTTTCTTAGCTATTTGGGGAATACCATCACAAGCAGTAGCCGTAATAGTCTTTGCTTTACAATTTAGTATTGGAATGGGATTGAGTAATTTCTTAATAAATTTCTTTGCCAGCAGAGGTATAAAGAAATATTTGATAGAACCTTATGATGATAATAATAATGGTGGAGCCCAAAGTTCTGTTACTCAAAAGGTAAAAGAGCGTTATGAATCTGAATGGCATTATCAAGAAGATATACCACAAGAATCTCAACATGAATCACCAACTGGTGCTCCAGCATAACAAAAAATAACTTAAATTAGAAAAGAAGGTTATTACTGTGAAAAAATCAGATTTTTATTATGATTTACCAGAAGAATTAATAGCTCAACACCCCGTTGAACATAGAGATGAGTCAAGGTTATTACACTTAAATAGTGAAACAAATGAAATTGAACATCTGCATTTTAGAGATATTTTAGATCAACTAAACAGAGGCGATACTTTAGTATTAAATGATAGTAGAGTTATACCTGCTAGATTATTTGGTACAAAAGCTTCTTTACAAAATCCTGTAGAAGTTTTGCTTTTAAAACGTCTAAATGAGACGGATTGGGAGACTATTGTAAATCCTGGCCGAAGATTAAAAACAGGCGCACATATTGTATTTAAAGAAGATGTTTTGGAAGCAGATATTATTGATGTTCTTCCAGATGGAAATAGGGTATTAAGGTTTGAATTTACAGGAATCTGGGAAGAGGTTCTGGATGAATTAGGAGAGATGCCTTTACCACCTTACATTCACGAAAGACTTATAGATAAAGAAAGATATCAAACAGTCTATTCTAAGGTTTCCGGTTCTGCAGCGGCACCAACAGCTGGATTACACTTTACTGAGGAGCTACTAGAGGAAATTAGAAGTAAGGGTGTTAATATAGCATTTTTAACTTTACATGTTGGATTAGGAACTTTTAGACCTGTTAAGGAAGATGAAATAGAAGATCATCTAATGCATACAGAAGAATACGTGATATCTTCAGAAACTTGTGATTTAATAAATAAAACACGACATGAGGGTAACAAAGTAATTGCCGTTGGAACCACATCTTGTAGAGTTCTCGAAAGTTTAAAACAGGACGAAAATTACAATATTTTACCTGAAAAGAGTTCTACAGATATTTTCATCTATCCAGGTTATAAATTTAAAGTAATTGACAATTTAATTACTAATTTTCACCTTCCTGAATCTACACTAGTAATGCTCGTTTCAGCGTTAGCAGGAAAAGATGAAATCCTAAATGCATATAAAATAGCTGTAGAAGAGAAATATAGATTTTTTAGTTTCGGTGATGCTATGTATATTGAAGGTAATAAAGATAATTATACTGGATTACATCAAGGTAAAGTTTTTTGATATAGAGTTATTAAACAGAAGGAGTGTAAATAAAATTGGATAATACAAAAGAAAACATTAATAAAAGTAAGTTTCCTGTTTGGCATGAAATTCTTCATATAGATAAAAAGACAGGGGCTAGATTAGGTGTTTTGCATACTCCCAATGGAAGTTTCAAAACTCCAATGTTTATGCCAGTTGGTACAGCTGCATCTGTTAAAGGAATCTCACCACGAGAACTAGAAGAAATGGGTGCTGGTGTTGTTCTTTCTAATACATATCATCTTTGGTTACGCCCAGGAGAAGACGTCGTTAAAGAAGCTGGAGGATTGCATGAGTTTATGCAATGGCCGAAAGGAATTTTAACAGATAGTGGTGGTTTTCAGGTGTTTAGCTTAACCAAAGCTAAAGATATTACCGAAGAGGGGGTGCACTTCCGTTCACATATAGATGGCAGAAAGTTATTCTTAACACCAGAAAAATCTATGCAAATTCAGAATGATTTAGGTGCCGATATAATAATGGCATTTGACGAATGCATACCTTATCCAGCAGATAGAGATTATGCTGCCAGATCTTCTGAAAGGACAACTAGATGGTTAGAACGTTGCATTAAAGCTCACAAAAGACCTGATGAACAAGCTTTGTTCGGTATTGTTCAAGGTGGAATGTATCCAGATTTAAGAAGAAAAAGTATTGAAGAAATATGCTCTTTTGATCTTCCAGGATTTGGTATTGGTGGACTAAGTGTTGGGGAACCAAAAGAAAAATTCTTTGAAATGTTAGAGGCAACTATACCTTATATGCCAGAAGATAAACCTAGATATCTTATGGGTGTTGGAACTGCAGATTATATGCTTGAAGCAGTCAAGCATGGAGTAGACATGTTCGACTGTGTTAATCCAACCAGAATTGGTAGAAATGGTACTGTTATGACTCGTTTTGGTAGATTAATTATTAGAGATAAATCTTCAGAAAAAGCATTTATCCCTATTGATGAAAATTGTAAATGCTATGTCTGCCAAAACTTCACCAGAGCATATATAAGACATCTATTAAAAGCTAATGAAATGTTTGGCTTAAGATTAGCTTCATACCATAACTTGTATTTCTTAATTGATCTTATGAAACAAGCTCAAGATGCTATTGCTGAAGATAGATATCTAGAATTTATTGAGGAATTTGAACTTGATTATGGAGATGGTAAATATAGTCAAGATAGAGTTGATGCATCCAAAGCTAGAAAAAATCTTTTATAAAATATAAAAAATAAATTATTTTTAACCTTCTTGTTAGATATTATTATAAATGATAAAATACGCTTAGAAAAAAGATAAATAGGAGTTATTTATGAACAATTTACTAAACATGATAAATGTATTTTTAGAAGCAGCACCTAATGCAGCAACAGGTGATGTGAATGGTGGACAAATGTTGATTAGTTTTATTGCTACATTAGGTCTTCCAATTTTAATGATAGGTTTAATGTACTTTATGCTAATTAGACCACAAAGAAAAGAAGAAAAACAACGTCAGGCAGATAGAGATAACTTAAAAGTAGGAGATAACATAATCACAGTTGGTGGTATCGTTGGTAGAGTAGTAAACCTTAAAGACGATGAAGTTACAATCTCCACATCAGTAGCTAATACAGTTTTAACTTTTAGAAAAGTTGCAATCGACAAAGTTATCAAACCTATTTCTGATGAAGAGTAATTATTATTAAAACATCATATGTAAATAAAATGTAAACTCTTGCAATTCTTTGCAGGAGTTTTTTTATTTCTTACGTAACTATAACTAGAGTCTCAAAAAAGGAGAATATATGGCAAGGATTCCTGATAGCACAATTGCAGAAGTTAAAGACAGAAGTGATATTGTTGATATCATCTCTCGTTATGTAAACTTTACAAAAAAATCAGGTGCAAATAATTTTGCTCTTTGTCCATTTCATTCTGAGAGCACCCCATCATTTAGTGTAAATTCTAATAAACAAATCTTTCATTGTTTCGGTTGTCATAAAGGTGGAGATGTAATTACCTTTATAATGGATATTGAACATCTTAATTACCCAGAAACCATTAAGTTTCTTGGAGACATTGTAGGTGTTGAAGTCAGTTTAGAAAATGAGGATGATGAGAAGTATCAAGAAGCGAAGAAGTTTAAAGAAAGATTATTAGAATTAAATACTGAAGCTGCTAGATATTATTTTTCTCAGTTAAACCAAGATGCAGGTAAAGTTGCTCGAAGCTATTTGAATAAAAGAGGCATTTCAGTAAGCACAGCGAGGAGATTCGGTTTAGGTTATGCTGATGAATCTTGGCAAGGATTATATGATCATATTGTAAAAAAAGGCTTTAGCCCTAATGAAATTGAAGCTTCTGGTTTGTTTAGGAAGAACAAGCATAATCGCTGGTATGATTTGTTCAGAAATAGATTAATGTTTCCAATAATAGATGCAATGGGTGGAATTATTGCTTTTGGAGGTAGAGTATTGGATGATAGTCTACCAAAATATGTAAACTCTCCTGAAAACAAGCTTTACACTAAAGGAAAACATGTTTATGGATTAAATATTGCTAAGCGAACAAAGTCAGATTCGTTAATTGTCGTTGAAGGTTATATGGATTGCATAAGTTTGCATCAAGCTGGTTTTGATCAAGCTGTTGCAACTCTAGGTACTGCCATGACAACGCAACAAGCCTCATTATTGCGTAAGTATAGAGAAAAAATTATCCTTGCTTATGATATGGATAGTGCTGGTAGAACAGCCAGCTTACATAATATTGATATTTTAGAAGATAAAGGAGTAAAAGCTTTTGTTCTTAATTTACCTGACAGTAAAGACCCAGATGAGTATCTAAAAAAACACTCTGCTGCTGATTTGAAGTTAGTATTAGATGAAGCTATGGAAGCACTAGATTATAAATTTTCATATGCTAAAAATTTAGCTACTCAAGATGGATTTTTAAACAAACTTGAATATCAAGATTTAGCTTTAGATGTAATTTCTGAGATCAATAATGCAGTTGTCAGAGAGTTATCAATTAAACGTTTAAGTAATGAAATTAATATTTCTGAGGAAAGTTTAAATCAGGTATTATCTATTAAATTACAGAATAAGGCTAATGACTCACAGAAAGCTTTTAATAGAAATAGATTTAGAAGAGAAGTTAATAATAAGCTTAATGAATCAGAAACTGAAAATAATGAGAATAATAGAAATAATAATGCTTTATCTAGTGAAGCTCCAGCCAAGAAAAATATAGTAGTTAGTAATCTTGAACTTCAAACTTTATACTTGCTTGCAGCTAATCCAGATATTTATGAGCAATCCGAAATAAAATTAAATAAAAAATGGTTTAGAGCTAAAGAAATGCGAGATTTTATAGAAAAATTTTTAAGCAGTGATCAGATGGATATAAACACATTGGTCAATTATTTAAACCAAGAAGATGATGAATTAAGAGAAGTAATAAATACTGGCATAAGTAGATATTTAATTGAGGAAAATCAAGATAATTATCAAGAGACAAAAATTAACTTAAAAAGGTCTTTATACAATCTTAAGTTGGATTTTTTAACTAGAATTAGCAACTACTATTCTAATCAATTAGACAAAACAACTGATCCTAATGAAATAAAGTCTATCAGAGAGAATTTTATTAAAGTTAGAAAGGAAAAGAATGAGACTGAAGATTATATTAAGAAAAATTTAAGATGAGTTTAATTAGTTTTAGAAAAAGCTTTGATTTAATTAATAAAATTCCAAGGTTTAATAAAGGGAGGAAATATGGCAAATAGGAAGATAGTAGATAAACTTTTAAGAAAAGCAGCAAGAAATGATAATGTTCTTTCATATAGTGAAATAATGAAGACTATTGAAGATGCAGAGATTGATGTTGATGAAACAGAGCAAATACTAGATGCTTTAGAAGAAGCTGAAGTTACAATAGACGCTGACAACGTAATTGATGTAGATGATGACGATGATGATGAAGATGATGATGATTTTGACAGCAAGAAGAATGCTCAAGTTGCTGTTGATGACCCTGTAAGAATGTACCTAAAAGAGATTGGTAAAGTTGAATTGCTTACAGCTGACGAAGAAAAAGCTTTAGCACAAAGACGTGATGAAGGAGATAAAGAAGCTCGTGATCACTTAGCTGAAGCAAACTTAAGATTAGTTGTCTCTATAGCAAAACGTTATACAGGTAGGGGTTTATCTTTCCTTGATTTAATTCAAGAGGGTAACTTAGGACTATTAAAAGCTGTCGAGAAATTTGAATGGGAAAAAGGTTTTAAATTCTCTACTTATGCAACTTGGTGGATTAGACAATCCATAACAAGAGCTATAGCTGATCAAGCACGCACTATTCGTATTCCTGTACACATGGTTGAAACTATTAACAAGACAATTAGAGTACAAAGACAATTGGTACAAGAGTTAGGACGTGAACCTGAGATAGAAGAATTAGCTGCTGAAACTGATATGTCACCAGAAAAAGTACGAAATATCATGAGAATTTCACAACATCCAGTTTCATTAGAGAAACCTATAGGTGAAGAAGAGGATAGCCACTTAGGTGACTTTATACCAGATGATGACATACCATCCCCAGAGCAACAAGCTTCATTTACCTTACTAAAAGAACAATTGAATGAAGTATTGGGTACCTTAGTTAAACGTGAAGAAAAAGTACTACGATTGCGTTTTGGTTTAGATGATGGTCGTCCTAGAACATTAGAAGAAGTTGGTAAAGAGTTTGGCGTTACTAGAGAAAGAATTAGACAGATTGAAGCTAAAGCTTTACGTAAATTAAGACACCCATCAAGAAGTAAAAAACTTAAAGATTACTTAGTATAATAATAAAAAATGCAAGTGAAGGAAATGTAATCGTAAGGTAGATTTGAGCTCATAGTGACTACAAAGACTGAAAGAAATCATAAAATTAAATTAAGCAAACGATTAGAAACTATCTTAGAGTTAGTTCCTGAATCATGCAATTTCTTAGTTGATGTTGGTTGCGATCATGGACTTTTGTCAGATGCTTTTTTGAGATTAAACAATGAGAACAAAGCTTTACTAATTGATTTACGAGAAAAACCTTTAGAAAAAGCAAAACATAATCTTATTGTTAAATCTAAACATTCATCTGAAAGACTAAGGTTTTCTTTAAGTTCTGGTTTGTTAGATTGGAATGTTAATGATTCCCAAGATGATAGTCTAGGAGATGCTACTTGTATCGTAATTGCAGGGCTTGGAGCTAAGGAAATAATTAATATACTTGCAGAAAAGCTTGACCAACTTAGAAGAGCTAATTTTTATCCAGAGATGGATGTATATTTAATAATTCAAGCGATGCGTAATCAAGAAAATATTCGTCTGTTTATGAGGGAAAATAATTTTCCTATGCTAGAACAAGTTATTATTGAAGATAAGGACTTTGTTTATAGTGTCGATTTGTATAGGATGAATTTTTCTGAAATTGATTCTTATCCTGAATTGAAAAGTAGTAATAATCTAGTTGATTTTCTAGGGGAAAATTTGCTTGAATTTTTGCAGGAAACTAACTTTACAAATAAAAGCAAAAAGTATGATAACAATATTGCACAAAAGTATTTGGAAAGACAGATAAGGATTGCAGTAAAAGAATCTCAAAGTCTATCAGAGAGTTTATTAGAGGAAAGAATGAAGATGATAGATATGATGAAAAGCTATCTTAAAGATAATAGAGAAGAAATGGAGTTAGATTAATGAAGCTGAAAAAGATTATAGATTATTTAGAGCATTTTGCTCCAGTAAGTTGGCAAGAGGATTGGGATAATGCAGGTTTGCAATTAGGTGACTACAATCAAGATGTCAAAAAAATCGTATTGGCTTTGGACGCAGATGATAGAGCTCTAGAGTATTGTAAAGAGGTTGATGCTGATCTTTTAATAACTCACCATCCATTAATTTTTGGTGGCTTAAAATCTTTGAAATATCATATACCCGAAGAAAGAATTATCAGTGAATTTATTAAAAATAATATAAGCGTTTATTCAATGCATACCAATATGGATAAAGTTCCTTGGGGTACTAACTATGCTTTAGCAAAAATGATAGATCTAGAAGATTATATACTTGATGAACCACTTTTCCCTGAATACTCACATGAATTTAAAGATTTAAGTTCAGAATTCAAAAATCAATTTAATCAAAGAATTACCGGATTTGTGTCAATTGCAGAAATAGATAATACAAGATTAGGGTTGCTAAATAAATGTAGAGATACTTTCAAAACTGATGTAGATATAAACTTTGAAAATGATGCTCCTAGTAAAAAAGTAGCAATTTCAGGAGGTTCTTTTGATAAGAATTGGATAGATAAAGTGTATCACAGTGGCGTAGATACTATAATTACAGGTGAGATGAAGTATCACGATCAGATTTTGTGTAGAGAAAGAAATATGGCTGTCATTGTGTTAGGTCATGATGTAAGCGAAAACCCTGTATGTAAGTCTTTTGCATATATTTTGAAGCTTCTATACAATTCCAGAAAAAATTCTGAAGATTATAATCCAGAAGTTGATGATTTTACTGTAGAGTATTTCCCAAGACTTAAATATGATAATTTTTAATAATTAATATATAATTGGCTCCGAAATACTGAGATAGTTGGACAATCGCGGGCAGATACCGAAAGGTACTGCGTGAGGAAAGTCCGGGCTCTTTAGAACCAAGGGTGCCGGGTAACTCCCGGTGAAGGTGACTTTAAGGAAAGTGCAACAGAAATATACCGCCAATTTATTGGTAAGGGTGGAAAGGTAGTGTAAGAGACTACCGGCTTTTTGGTAACAAGAAGCGTCCATGTAAACCCCATCCGGAGCAACATCGTGGAGGAACATATGCTGAGGTTCAAGCGTTCCTAGGAGATGGCTGGAACCATTTAGAGATATTTGGTCTAGATAAATGATTGTCCTCGACAGAACCCGGCTTATAGATTATCTCAGTATTATTTTTAAAAAATGTTTCAAAATAATGTATATGAAAGTTTTGGCGAGTTGTAAAATAAACTGAAATAATAAAGGCTCAAACAATCCTGTACAATGTTAATTGGAAAAACGAAACAAAGGAGGATCGTATGAGCCAATTACATTATATCAGGAAAAGAGAAGCAGGTCAGCATTTAACAATAGAAGATAGAAAGCATCTAGAGTATTTATATAATGAGAATTTGAAGCGACCTAAAAAAGATAAATTAAATCAAAAAGAGTTAGCAAAGATATTAGGCTGGAGTGAAGCAACTCTATCTAGAGAACTAAAACGCGGTAAAGTCAAACAAAAGAATTCTATGCTAGAAGAATACACAGCATATTCCTCTGTAGTAGCTCAGAAAACAGTAGAAAAAACTTGGAGTAATAAAGGACCATCTTTAAAGATTAGTAACGACCATATATTAGCCAAAATAATAGAAAACATGCTAATAGGAAAAGAGATGAATAGAATAAATAATCTTAAATTCTCTCCAGCAGCAATAACAATGTATTTTGACAGAGTTGGCTGGCCTACAGATAAAAGACTTTGTACTAGAACTATTTACAACTATGTAGAAAAAGAAGTCTTCCTAGAAGTAACAATGAAAGACCTTCCACGTAAAGGAAATAAACCTAGACAAAGAAAACGCTATATAGAAAAGCGCTTATCTCCACCAGATAAGAAGAGAATAAACCATAGACCAAAAGCTATAGAAGAGCGTACAGAGACGGGGCACTGGGAGATGGATTGTATAGAGTCTAGTAAGGGAGATAGGACTTGTTTATTGACACTTGTAGATCGATGTACAAGAGAATGCATTATTTTAAAGATAAATACGCAAAGACAAGAATCTGTAGTAAAGAAGCTTAATTCTATAGAAAGAAAACTAGGAGCAAGAGCATTTAGAGAAAAGTTTAAGAGTATAACGGTAGATAATGGAGCAGAGTTTCAAGACTGGAAAAGCATGGAAAAATCTATACATAGTGAGAAATATAGAACTAGTGTTTATTATGCGCATGCATACTCATCTTGGGAGCGAGGAAGCAATGAAAATCTAAATGGATTTATCCGATATTTTATTCCTAAAGGTACAAAACTAAAAGATATACCACAGAGAGAAATAAATAAATTAGAGGAATTTATTAATAGTTACCCAAGGAAAGTATTAGAAGGAAACAGTGCAAATAGTAAATATTTAGCCATAGCGTAAACAATTAACATTGTACAAAAAACAATTTCAGTTTATGTTGCACTTTACAGTATATGAAAGTTTTGAGAAAAGAATTTGCATAAGTCCTTTACTTACTGTATAATTTGACTTCGTACTTTATCTTGGTTTTGAGATTAGTCCACTTTTTACTAAGATATCGTGAATTAAATTTTAGGAGGAATTACTATGGACAAGAATAGAAAACAAAAAATCATTCAAGAATATGCATTGCATGAAGGTGATACTGGTTCACCAGAAGTTCAAATAGCTCTTTTAACAGAAAGAATTAAAGATCTCACAGAACATCTAAAAGTTCACAAACATGATCACCACTCAAGACGTGGATTGTTAAAAATGGTTGGTGAGCGTAAATCTTTACTTAACTACTTGAGAAAAGAAGACATTGAACGTTATCGTGATTTAATTGCTCGTTTAGGACTAAGAAAATAGTCTTAGCAATTTGCACAAAAATCAATTTGTATTATAATTAATAGGCAGGCTAAAAACCTGCCTATTTTAATATCGAAGACATTATGTGAGTAGATAGTAGAACGAGTTTATCTTAATTATCAACCACCCTAAGATAGATTGGTTCTACGACCTACAGCATAATGCAAAATGGAGGTTTTAATGAAAAAAGTTTTTACAAAAGAATTAGCTGGTAGAGAGCTAAAAGTCACCATGGGTGAATGGGCTCAGTTAGCTAATGCATCTGTATTGATTCAGTATGGTGATACAACAGTATTATCAACTGCTACAGCATCACCTGAACCAAAACCAGGTATAGATTTCTTCCCATTAAGTGTTGATTACGAAGAGAAGATGTATGCTGTTGGTAGATTCCCAGGAGGATTCTTGAAACGTGAAGGTAGACCAAGTGAACATGCTACCGTTACAGCTCGAACAATTGACCGTGGTCTCAGACCAATGTTCCCAAGTGACTTACGTAATGACGTAGTTTTATCAAATACTGTTTTAGTAATTGATGAAATTAACGCACCTGAATTCTGTGCTACTTTTGGTTCATCATTAGCGTTAGCAGTATCAGATATTCCATTCAATGGTCCTGTAGCTAATATTAATGTTGGATTAATTGACGGAGAAATTATTATCAATCCTACAGTTGAACAACAAAAAGTTAGTGATCTTGACTTAGCTTTAGCAGGTAGACGTGATAAATTATCAATGATTGAAGCCGGTGCAAATGAAGTTCCAGACGAAAAAATGTTGGAATGTATTGCCGAAGGTCAAAAATATATTGCAGAGTTATGTGATTTCATTGATGAGATTGTTGCTGAAGTTGGTAAAGAAAAATTTGAATATACAAGTCATGTAATTCCTGAAGAATTAATGAATGCAGCTTTAGATCTTATCGAAGCTGATGTCAAACGTGACATGATTGGTACTGATAAAGATGCACGTGATGAGAAATTATTAGTTTTATCAACTAAGTTAAATGATTATATAGTTGATACTTATGGGGAAGAGTCAGAATATATAGATTTAGCTCCTGAAGTATTTGACTTAATTCAAAAGAAAGTTGTTCGTGACTTACTAAAAGAAGGTGTTAGAGTTGATGGACGTGCAATTGATGAAATTAGACCTTTATCAGCTGAAGTTGATGTATTGCCAAGAGTTCATGGTTCATCAGTATTCTCACGTGGTGAAACTCAAGCCTTGAATATTGTTACTTTACAACCTATATCCAAAGCACAAGTTATTGATGGACTAGGAATGGAAGAATATAAACGCTATATTCACCATTATAATTTCCCTGCATATAGTGTAGGTGAGGCAAGAGCAAGTAGATCACCAGGTAGACGTGAGATTGGACATGGTCAATTAGCAGAAAAAGCTTTATACGCTGTTTTACCAGCTGAGGAAGATTTCCCATATGCTATAAGATCTGTTTCAGAAATATTAAGTAGTAATGGTTCAACTTCACAAGCTTCAGTATGTTCATCATGTATGTCATTGATGGCTGCAGGTGTTCCTCTAACAAGACATGTTGCTGGTATTTCAACAGGTTTAATTTCAAATCCAGAAGACGATGATGACTTTACAGTATTCATGGACTTGCAAGGTGTTGAAGACTTCTATGGTGATATGGACTTCAAGGTAGCCGGTACAAGCGAAGGTATTACTGCTATTCAAGTTGATATTAAGAATGATGGTTTAACACAAGCTATGATTGAAGATGCGTTTGCGATGACCAGAAAAGGACGTCTTCAAATTATTAATGAAGTAATGGCTCCAGCAATTAGCGGTCCAAGAGAAGAACTTGCTGAGTTTGCTCCAAAGATCATCCAAACTAAAGTACCTGTAGATAAAATCGGTGAAGTTATTGGTAAGGGTGGCAAGACTATTAATGAAATTATTGAAAGAACTGGTGCTACAATCGAAATCGATGATGATGGTACAGTATTTATTTCAGGTCTTGACCTAAACGCAATGGAAGAAGCTAAGTTAATTGTTGAAGGAATTGTTACTGAACCTGAAGCAGGACAAGTTTACGAAGGTCAAGTTACTAGAATTGAAAGCTATGGTGCTTTTGTAGAGTATCTACCAAGCAAAGAAGGTCTAGTTCATATCTCCAAGCTATCATGGGATAGAGTTAACGATGTTAATGACGTTTTAAGTATTGGAGATATCGTTAAAGTTAAGATTATGGATATTGATGATAGAGGTAGAGTTGATCTATCTATTAGAGATTTAACCGATAAACCTGAGGGTTTCGCTGAAGAATCTCCAAGAAATGATAGAAATGATAGAAATGACAGAAACCACAGAAATTATAGAAATGATCGTAATGACAGAAATAAACGCAGAGACTTTGGTGATGATCAAGCATTAGCAAAACCTCGCAAACCTCGTCAAAGAAGAGACAACGATTAATAATATTATTAAAACTATTAAAGAGAAAGTCGCTTAATGGCGGCTTTCTTTATATTAAAATGTATTAGATATATGAATAAACGTAATGAAAAGAAATTAAAAATTCTATATGTTAAAGATATTTTAGAAAATTATTCATCTGTAGAAAATCCTTTAACCGCACAAGATATTATCAATTATTTAGCAGATTATGAAATTAATGCCGAAAGGAAAAGTATATATGATGATATTAATGCTTTAATTGACTATGGATTAGATATAAATAGAGTAAATGGTAGAAATGGTGGCTTTTATTTAAATAAGCGTGATTTTTCCCAAGAAGAGATTAGCACTTTACTAAGTACATTTTCATCTTCAAAATATGTTTCAACAAGATCGGTTATGCATATAAAGGATAAGCTAAAACCGCTGCTTGGTAAGAATGATTTAAGTAAGCTTAAGCAACTAATTTACGTGCCTAATAGAGTCAGTCAAAGTAATACTACTTTATTTAAGAATATTGAAGAAGTTAGTTCTGCAATTATTTCACAAAATATTTTATCTTTTAAATATAAAGAATGGATTATTAATTTGGATGATGGTAGAGTGGCGTATAATCTTAAAAACAAACATGATAATCTAAATTATAAAGTCTATCCATTAGCAATTGTTTATTTTGAGCAAAATTATTACTTTATAGCAATTGATATAATTGATGAAACTATTAAACATTTTCGCTTAGATAAAGCAGTAGAACTAGCTATGCTCGAACCTGCAACTAAAGAAATTAAAAGATTGGGAACTCGCTTTGATCCTGCAAAATATTCTAGTAGTGTTTTTGATATGTTTAGTGGTTATGAGAAAACTATTAGACTTAAATTTCATAAAGATATGATAGGTGTTATGATTGAGAAATTTGGTGAAGATTTAATAATACTTAAAGATAAAGATAAAGATTATTTTCATACAGCTCAATCAATCAGAGTTAGTAATAAATTTTTCGCTTGGCTATTATCATACAATGGTCAGATTAGATTAGTTTCACCAGAAGCTGTTGTTCAAGATTTTAAAGAATACATACTAAGGAATTTAGACATTTATGAATAATAAGAAATATTTTTATGATAATTTTATGAGAGCAAACAATCAGATTATTGATGAGTTTCTAAATGAATATGATTATATCTGGAAAGCTGTACCTAATATTTATAAACTTATTCCAGAAATTGCAAAAAAATTAGATGATAATTTTATTGAAATTCAAACAGGTGTATTTGTAGAAAAAACTGCGAAAATATCTCAAAAGGCAGCAATTATTGGCCCATGCATAATTGATGCAGGAGCTGAAATAAGACCTAATGCTTATATAAGAGAAAATGTCTATATAGGTAAATCTACTATTATTGGTAATTCAAGTGAGATTAAAAATTCCATTATTCTTGATAATGCTGAGATTCCTCACTTTAATTACGTAGGTGATTCTATATTAGGTAATTTTGCACATTTAGGAGCAGGTGCAATTATTTCAAATTTTAGACAAGATAGAAATAACATTAAAATTCGTTTAAATGACAATATAGTAATTGATTCTGGTATACAAAAATTGGGGGCCATTTTATCAGATCATGTAGAAATAGGTTCAAACGCTGTAATTAACCCTGGAACAATTATAGGAAAAAATTCTAGAATTTATCCCTTAACTCAGACTCGTGGAGAGATTCCTGCTAATCATATTTTAAAAAATGATAATAAACTTTATCCAATTGTTTCTAAATAATGTTAAAATTTAGGTTAAGACTAAACATATAAGATGATGGAAAATCAGGAGGATGTTATGAAAAAGAAAGTATTAGTAACAGGTGGTGCAGGATATATTGGTAGTCATACAATAATTTCATTATACAATTCTGGATATGAGGCTGTTATAGTTGATAATTTAAGTAATTCAAGCAAGGAAGCTGTTAGTAGAGTTGAAGAGATTGTTGGAAGTAATATACCTCTATATGTAGGTGATGTTTGTGATAAAGATCTTCTTAGAAAGATTTTCACTGAGAACGATATTTATGCTGTGATTCACTTTGCTGGTTATAAAGCAGTTGGAGAATCCGTAGCAAAACCGATTGAATATTATAGAAATAATATAGATTCAACATTAAGCTTACTTGAAGTAATGAAAGAGTTTAATTGTAATAGATTTATCTTCAGCTCATCAGCAACTGTTTATGGTACCGATCATGAATCTCCATTAACAGAAGATTTGTCAAAATCTGCCTCCAACCCTTACGGCTGGACCAAAGTTTTCATAGAAGAAATTCTCGAAGATGTATGCGTATCAAATCCTGATTTTAGTGTAGTTCTATTGAGATACTTCAATCCAATAGGTGCTCATCAATCAGGTAAAATTGGTGAGGATCCAAAAGGTATCCCTAATAATATAATGCCTTATATTACTCAAGTAGCTATTGGAAAACGTGAGAAATTAAATGTATTTGGTAATGATTATGATACCCCAGATGGTACAGGTGTTAGAGACTATATTCACGTTGTAGACCTTGCTGATGGTCATGTTAAAGCCTTGGATTATAGTTCTGAGCATGTTGGTTGTCTCGCAGTTAACCTTGGTACAGGAAATGGATATAGTGTTTTAGATTTAATCAATGCCTTTGAGAAAGCTAGTGGAGTTGAGATCCCTTATGAAATTGTTGATAGAAGACCTGGAGATGCTGCTACAGTTTTTGCAGATCCAAGCAAGGCAAGAGAAGTCTTAAACTGGGAAGCTCAATATGATCTAGAGCAAATGTGCGCAGACAGTTGGCGTTGGCAAAAAAATAATCCACAAGGATATGCTAATGCCTAGTTTATAAAGGTAATGCCTATGATTTTAAATGATGATGAAAAAAGAAGCTTAGATGAGGAAGAGAAATATAGCAGAGAAGCAATTCCAGATAACCCAAAGGCTTCTGAACAAATATATGAAAAAGCTAGTTCTGCTAATCATATGATGCGTAGAAATGAGCGTCATAATGAAAATAATATGCGTCAGAAGTTATTGAAAAATAGAAAGAAAAGATTAAATAAGAAAAAAACAAACATACTTTTGTATTTGTTATTTATTTTGATTTTAGCACTATTAGTATTCCTATATTGGGAAAATAGGAACAGTATAAATCAGTGGTTTATGGATATATATGAATCTTTATTAGAAAAGTTTTAATAAAATACTAAAATAGTTATTTAGCCTCTTCATATTTTCAAATGAAATTATGGAGAGGCTTTTTTATTTTATATTTTGTAATTAATTAGTTATTCTTATTCACCATTTGTTAATTGACTTTATTTGACATTAAGATTAATATAGATTCCGTTGGCAGTCTAAAGGTAAGAGTGCTAAAACAAGGGAGGTAAAAAATATGACAATTAAACCTATAGGATTACGAGTATTGATTAAAACTGTAGAAGATAATGAAAAAGAACAAACAACAAGCTTTGGTCTAGTTTTACCAGACTCTGCTAAAGAAAAACCAGAAATTGCAGAAGTTGTTGCAGTAGGAGATGGGAAAGATTCTGAAGGTAAAACCCACGATATGCTAGTTAAGCAAGGTGATAAGGTTATCGTTTCAAAATATGCTGGTACCAAAGTAACTGTTGATGAGATTGAATATACAATAGTAGATCGTGATGACATTCTTGCAAAAGTTGAAATTTAGTCATCATACTTAATCGAAAGATTTAGTCTAACTATTTAACTGATAATAAATAAAAAACTAATACTTAATAATTATAAAAAGGAGAGAATTATGGCAAAAGAATTATTACAAGGTGAAGCCGCTAGAAAAGCATTAGAACAAGGCGTAAATAAATTAGCAGATACTGTAAAAATAACTTTAGGCCCTAAAGGAAGAAATGTTGTTTTAGACAAGAGTTTTGGCGCACCACTTATCACTAATGACGGTGTAACTATCGCAAAAGAAATTGAGCTTGAAGACAGAGCTGAAAATATGGGTGCACAATTAGTAAAAGAAGTAGCTACACATACAAACGATATCGCTGGTGATGGTACAACAACTGCAACAGTTCTAGCCCAAGCATTAATTAGAGAAGGTTTAAAGAACGTTGCTGCAGGAGCAAATCCAATTTTTGTTAGAAAAGGCATTAATGCAGCAGTAGAAGTTGCAAGTGCAGAAATTAGTAAACTATCACAACCAATTAAAAACTCTGATGATATATCCAGAGTAGCGGCTATTTCTGCGAATGATGAAAAAGTCGGTGAATTAATTGCTGAGGCAATGGAAAAAGTTACATCAGATGGTGTAATAACTATTGAAGAATCAAACACTTTAGAAACTAGCCTAGAAGTTGTTGAAGGTATGGAATTTGATAAAGGTTATATTTCTTCATATATGGCAACTGATACAGAAAAGATGGAAGCAATTTTAGATGATGCTTATGTATTAATTACAGACAAGAAAATATCATCAATTCAAGATCTTTTACCAATACTAGAACATGTTGTAACTGATGGTAAAAAACTTCTAATAATTGCTGAAGATGTAGAAGGTGAAGCTTTATCAACATTAATCTTAAATAAATTAAGAGGTACATTAAATGTTGTCGCAGTTAAAGCACCTGGATATGGTGACAGAAGAAAAGAAATGCTTGAAGATATCGCAGTTTTAACTGGCGCTACAGTGATTACTGAAGAGTTAGGATTTGATATCAAAGACACAACACCAGAACAATTAGGTACTGCTAAGACAATTAAAGTCCAAAAAGATTCTACTACAATTGTAGATGGTGGCGGAAGTAAAGAAGCTATTGATGCAAGAGTAAGTACAATACGTTCTCAAATAGAAAACTCAGATTCAGAGTATGATAAAGAAAAACTACAAGAACGTTTAGCTAAACTTTCTGGTGGTGTTGCAGTTGTACGTGTTGGTGCAGCTACAGAAGTTGAAATGAAAGAACGTAAATTAAGAATAGAAGATGCTTTATCTGCAACAAGAGCAGGTATAGAAGAAGGAATGATTGCTGGTGGTGGTACAGCATATATTGATATTATTCCTGCAGTTCAAGCTTTATTAGAAGAAAAATCAGGTGATGAAAGAACAGGTGTTCAAATTGTTCTAAAAGCTTTGGAAGAACCAATTCGTCAAATTGCAATTAATGCAGGTTTAGATGGAAGTGTTATCTGCGAAAATGTTAAAAATTCTGAAGCAGGTATTGGTTTCAATGTAGTAAGTGAAGAATATCTAAACATGGTAGAAGCTGGTATTGTTGACCCTGCTAAAGTTACTAGAGCAGCACTACAAAATGCAGCATCTATTTCAGCAACAGTATTAACAACTGAAGCGCTTGTTGTAGACATCCCTGCTGAAGACAACAATGATATGCCTTCTCCAATGGGAGCTTTCTAATATAAACTCTCCAAATAATATAAAATTTCAAAAACTGATCTTCAATTTAACTATTAATGTACCGACCCCCAAAAGTTAGACCAAAATCTAACGAATGGGAGGTCGGTATTTTTATGGCAAAACATAGTTTTGAATTCAAGAAGAAAGTTGTTTTAGAATATTTGGATGACAAGGGTGGTTTTACATATCTTTCTAAAAAATATGGACTTGGCTCTAAGACACAGTTACGCAGTTGGATTAATGCATATAAAATGTTTGGTGACGAAGGATTAATGCGTTCTCGTAAAAAAGAAAAATATTCTTTCGAAATTAAGCTTTCTATTGTAGAGTTATATCTATCAAGTGAGATTTCATATCAAGACTTGGCAATTCAAGAAGGTATAAGCAATCCAAGTATGATTTGTAACTGGGTCAGTCGCTTTCGTGCTGCCGGTCCTGATGCTTTGAAACCACGCAAGAAAGGTCGAAAAAGAAAATTGGATAAACCTAAGATAGATAATAAAGCTCAAGAAGCGGAAGAAAGAATAGTTGATACAAGTGCAGAACATGTTAAAGAATTAGAAGATGAACTGCTTAAGTTAAGAATCGAGAATGCCTTTTTAAAAGAACTGAGGAGACTGCGTTTAGAGGACGAGGCAAAAATGAGAGAACGGCACTCGTCATCAACAGTCTCCGAGGAGAATTCAAACTAAAAGACCTTCTCTCTTATACAGGCATGCCTAAAGCAACATATATGTACTGGCAGAAAAGATTAGATAGAGAAAATCCTGACAAAGAAATCGAGAAAAAGATTCTTGAAATCAGAGAGACTCACAAGCATTATGGTTATCGTCGAGTGACTGGAGAATTAAGAAATCACGGCTACTATGTAAACAAAAAGAAAGTACAACGTATAATGCAAAAACTTGTTTTGCAAGTCACTTCTTTCACTCGAAAAAGCCGGAAATACAGTTCATATAAAGGTAAAGTTGGAACGGTTGCTCCTAATCGCATAAGGAGACGATTTAATACATGTATACCACATCAGAAGATTACAACAGATACTACAGAATTTAAGTATTATGAGATTAATGCAAAAGGTCAAATGACAATGCGTAAGCTTTATCTGGATCCATTTATGGATATGTGTAATGGTGAAATTATAAGCTATGGAATTGACAAGAAACCTTCAGCCAAAAATGTCATGGATGCATTGGAACAGGCTATTGCAATAACATCAGATTGCAAATTCAGAAGAACTTTCCATTCGGATCAAGGCTGGGCTTACCAAATGAAAGCATACTCTCATCGTCTAAAGGAGGAAAGAATCTTCCAAAGCATGTCTCGTAAAGGCAACTGTCACGATAACGCTGTTATGGAGAATTTCTTTGGTTTGTTAAAACAAGAAATCTATTATGGTGCTACTTACTATAGCTATGATGAGTTAAAGTCAGAAATAGAACGATACATAAAGTATTATAATGAACAAAGAATTAAAGAAAAACTAGGATGGCTAAGTCCAGTGCAATACAGACTTAGACTCTTGGCTGCATAAAAATAGCGTAGCAGCCATATAAACTGCTACGCTAAAAAAGTCTAACTTTTGGGGGTCACATCATAATTGAGGGTCAGTTTTATTTTTTCAAAAAATATAAATCAACCTTTTTAACTTGAGTGAAAGTATGATATTATTTAACCTATTGTGTTTGTATATTTTACAAATTAGTAATTAAATAAATTTAAAATTTGTATAAATTAATACTTATGAATTTACTCATTTAGAGTTAAAGGAGTTAGATGATGTTTAATCAAGACGTTTTTATTGAGCAATTAGTTAAAAGGCAAAAATCAGGAAAAGATTACTTATTTATTGGGCTATATATTTTAGCCTTCTTGTTATTACTTCTAGTAATTTTTATTTTTATTCAATATTTAATATTCTTTGCTCTATTAATTGTTGCCGGTGCAGCTTGGGGGCTATATACCTTGATAACTAATAGAAATCTTGAATTTGAATATATTTGTACTAATGGTCATGTAGATATTGACACTATTTACAATAAACGTAAACGTAAGAGAAAAGTTAGTATGAGTTCAAAAAATATGGAAATTCTTGCGCCTGTCAGTGATCCTGCTTTTAGAAAATATTCAGAAGATAAAAGTTATAAAACACTCGACTGCACAAGTAATACAGGTGACGCTAATGTATGGTTCTTCACTGGTAAATATAAAGACAACATGGTTTTAGTATTATTTGAGCCTGAATCCAGAATAATTGAAGACTGTAAACGTTTTAATCCAAGAATAGTAAAATTTAATCCGATCCAAGGTTAATCTGAGGGTCTAGTAGGAGGAAGATTATGATTGAGATAAAGAATCTCGTCAAGTACTACGGTGATGTTAAAGCCGTAGATAACATCTCATTTGATGTAAAAGCAGGCGAAGTTTTAGGTTTCTTAGGACCTAACGGTGCCGGTAAAAGTACAACCATGAATATTTTAACTGGAGCAATTTCAGCTAGTTCAGGTACAGTTAAAATTGATGGTTTTGATATTTTAGAAGAACCTGAAAAGGCAAAAGCAAAAGTTGGATACTTACCAGAACAGCCACCTCTATATACAGATATGACAGTTCTAGAGTATTTAACATTCATTGCTGACCTAAAATTAGTGCCTAAAAATGAACAATTAGATCATTTAGCTAAAATAATGACTCAACTAAAAATTTCTGACGTAAGAAATCGCTTAATTAACAATTTATCAAAAGGTTATAAGCAACGTGTAGGAGTGGCACAAGCTCTTGTAGGTGACCCTGATGTAATTATTTTAGACGAACCTACTGTAGGTCTTGATCCAAAACAAATTAAAGATATTAGAAATGTTATAAGAAGTCTTGGTAAAAAACATACAGTTATTATTTCCTCGCATATATTGTCTGAAATTCAAGCCACATGCGATAGGGTTGTAATTATTGCTAATGGAAAACTAGCTTACCAAAGTGATATTAATGCACTTGGTGAGGTATCAGGTGATAGTAATAAGGTTGAAGTTACAGTAAAAAATAATGCAGACTCTGCTTACAGATTATTAAAAACATTTTCAGAGATAAGTAATATTGAAAGAATAAACAAATCAAGAGGAGAAACTTTATTCATTTATGAGACTGCTCCTGATGTAGATATTAGAGAAAAAGTATTTAATTCTTTCGCAGATTCTAAACTATCAATGTTGGGTATGAGAGAAGTTAATGCAACTCTAGAAGACATTTTCTTAAAGGTTACAAATAGAAGCTATGTACAAACTCTAGAAGATCATGAGGTTGAAGTTGAATCTGAAGAAGATGATGAATTAGATCAATGGGATCAAGCTCAATTGGCAGCTAAAGAACAAGAAGTTGTAAAAAGCGATGATGCTGATTCTGATTTAGATTCTGTAGATAACTCCAACGAAAACATGAAGGAGGAAAAATAGTATGTCAAGAATTTGGACAATAGCTAAAAGAGAATTTAAGAGTTACTTTAAATCACCAATTGGATGGGTACTTTTCGCAATTTATGCACTAGTATCTGGGTTTTACTATTCTCTATTATTATCATATAACTACGTAGATACATCAGCAGTCCTTAACTTTATGCGTGGCTTATTCATGGTTTTAATTCCAATTATGACAATGAGAACTTTCTCATCTGAGAAATTAAATGGTACAGATTTTTTGTACCAAACCTCACCAGCAAGTACAATGCAAGTTGTAATTGGTAAATACCTAGGTGTTTCTTTAATGTTTTTATTAATAAGTTCTGTAAACTTAATTTATGTAATGATTACTCTATCATTTAATGGTTTAGTTGATATTAAATATTGGGGAACATTAATAGCTTATATCTTAACTGGTTTAGCATATATTGCTATTGGTTTATTTGCCTCAGCATTAACAACCAGCCAAGTTATTGCAGCAATTATTTCATTCGTAATTTTTGTTAGCTTTGAAGTATTCACTTCTATTAGTCAGATTATAGGTTCTGGTGTTAGTTCAGTTATTAACTTCCTCGACTTTACTGATGCAATACCAGCAGCAAGTGAAGCAAGTATAGGAAAAGCTGTAACTGCAGGTCTAGATTGGCTAAACCCAGCCACAAAATTAGCAGGATTTGCTAAAGGTACATTTGACATTGTGGCAATTGTTTATTTTATAAGCATGATAATCCTGTTCTTATACGTGACAGCACAAATTAACGAAAGTTCACGTTGGAAACAATAGGAGAGTGAAGAAATATGAGTAAAAATGTTAAAGAAAAAATTGTAGTAGATGCTAGAAATAAAAAACTAAGAAATGCTGCTGTTATTTCAGTCATTGTTTTAGCTGTTATTTTACTATTATTCAATGTAATTCTAGAACAAGCATTTGGTAATGCTTTAGAGTTTGACTGGACAGAAAACAAGATCTCAACAGTTGGAGATACAACCAAAAATATATTGAATGAAAATGATAAGAAAATTAATATAACTGTTTTGGCTACAGAAGAAAATTTCGGTGGCAGCAGTGCGCAAACATTTAACTTTCTCCCTAAATTATTAGGTGAATATCGTGATATGGGTAAAGGTAAGATAGATGTTAGATTTATTGATCCAGTACAGAATCCAAATGTTATAGAAGAATTAGATCCAGAGAAAGTTCATAATCTTCAACAACATCAAATTGTTGTATCTAATGAAGATCATTCAAAAATAAAGGTTCTAACATCTAATGACTTAGTCGAGACGGAAAGACAAGGTTATCAGATGTATATATCTGGATATACTGCTGAAGAAGCATTGACAGGAGCAATCAAGTTCGTAAGCTCTGATAATACACCTGTAGTATATGTAACCACCGGACATGGTGAAGCAAAGCTTGATCAGAACTATACTATTTTGAGAGCAATGCTAGAAAGAAATAATTACCTTGTTAAAGAGTTAAATACAACAGTTGACGCTACTATTCCAGAAGATGCTACTCTTCTGTTAATGCTTAATCCAACAAATGACATTACAGTAAATGAAACAGATTCATATCTAAAATATCTAAAAACTGGTGGTGGTCTATATATTATGAGTGATTACTCAAATACAGTATTTGATAATTTGAATACTTTATTAAACGAATTTAACTTGAAACTTACAAATGATAGAGTTAAAGAAAGTGTTGAAAATACTCATAGTAATAATGAATATAGATTTAATGCAAAGATAAGTAAAAATCCACTTTATCCAGAGGATGCTAATATTGATTTTGTTGTTACAGAGAACGTAAGATTAATTACAACAGCAGACAATAATAAAGATTGGATTGAAACACATCCAGTAATTGAGACAGGAAAAGAAGCGTATGCGGAGAAAGCTGGTAATCCAGAAGATCTATCTATTCCTGGTGTTCAAAATGTAGCTATGTATTCTATTAACAAAGGTTATATGGATGATTCAGTTCGTAAATCTGCAAGAGTAGCAGTATATGGTTCTGCAACAATGTTCAGCGATAAAGTACTATCTCAAGTTATGGTTAATTCTGGAAACTACGTATTATTGTACTATTCTGCAAATAAAGTAGCTGGTATAGAAAGCTTGCAAGGTGAAAAATTATTAATTAAACCTAAGCCAGTAGTAAGTTATAACATAGTAGCTAAGAATCAAAATAGTACTAAATTGGCTGGATTCTTTACTATGATTGGTATTCCAGCTATCTTGTTAGTAATAGCATTAATAGTTTATAGAAGAAGAAGAAATCTATAATAGAGAAAACTTAAGGAGATCAAATGAAAAAAATTAAAAACTTAATCATTATGATTATAGTCTTAGTTGTTCTCATTGCTGCTTTTGCACTTTGGAAGCTATTTGGTTCAAATAATAATAGTGGAGAAAGTGAGACAAGTAACACTAGTGCAAAATCGGAGGCATTAATCTCATTGAATGCTAAAGATGTAAACAAGATAGAGATAAAAAATGAAAAAGGCACATTAACTCTTGATAGTGCACAAGTTAGTGATGAAAGTGAATCTAAGAGTTCAGAGACAGAAGGTACTACTTTGCCCGTAACAGGCTCTGCTAAGGAAGATGCAAATAAAACAAAAACTACATGGAAATTAGCAAATCCTGAGTATCCTAACGTTTCTCAAGAAAAAGTTGAAAAACTAGGTAATATCCTTCTGACAATTTCTACTACAGAAGATATTAATCTGAGTGAAGGTACAAACTTGGCTGATTATGGAATTGAAGACTCCAAGGTTGAAGTAAACTATAGTCTAAAATCAGGTGAAAAGGTAAAAATCACCTTAGGTGATAAAGCTCCTTCAAAAGGTGTTAATAATCACTATATTTATAATCACAATACTAAGAGATTGGCAATTGCTTCTGCAGTGGTAGATCAAATGCTATCAAGTCAATTAGATTTGTTAAATGAAAAGATATTTAATGAAGAAGCTAATCAAATTACAAAATTAGTCTTAGAAAGACCTAATGATAAATACAAACTTGAAGCTGAATCAAAGAAAATTTTCAATGAGGAAACAGGAGAAATTAAAACTCTAGAATGGACAATAATTAATCCTGTCAATTGGAAAGGCAACAATACAAATCTTAATAATTTGATAAATCAAGCACTGGAGCTAAAAGCTACTAAATATATTGCTATTAATAATAAAGAAGATTTAGCTAAATATGGTTTAGATAAGAGCCAGTATAAATTAAGCTTAAACAATGAAAACGCAGAGGAAAAAACCTTACTAGTAGGTTCTAGTTCTAATAATGAAACTTATGCTAGTTTTGAGGGATCTAATCTTGCATTTACTTTTGCAAATAACTCTTTAACTAATATAGGTTCTAAACAAATGGACTTTTTTGATAACTTTGTAGCATTAGTTAATATAGAAAATGTTGGCGAATTAACTCTTAAAACTCCAGACCAAGAGTATGTTTCAAGAATTTATTATCCAACTACAAAAGAAACAGATGAAGCGAAAGAGAAGGGATTTAAAAAGCCTGAAGCTGTTTATACCTTAAATGGTCGTTATGCATTCGTAAAAAATGACAAAGATGACAATTTATTTAGTAGATATTACCAGACACTAATTGGTGTATTTATTAATAACATTGATTTAGATGTTGATGCTGCTGATGTTCTAAGTAAAGAATCTATTTTTACTATCAACTATAAGATGCGTCATAAAGGTATGAGTGATGTTACTTTAGAGTTTAAAGAAAGAGATGATAGAACCTTCTATATCGTTAAAAATGGTGAGTATACTGGATTCTATTGTCTAAAAGCAGACTTCTACGAAAGTAAAAGCATTAGGTCACCAGGCGTGCTTAACGGTGTTGATCAATTAATTAAGGAAATGGATAAGCAAAATACAGAAGCTGTAGATGAAGCAAGATTCAATGAACTTAAAGAACTCATTCCAGATCCTGAAGCTAAAAACACAAGCGAAAGCACAAACAAGTAATTATAATTACAAATTTTTAAAAATTCACGAAAGCTTTAGTTTTTACTAAGGCTTTCGTATTATAATGGATGACATGAGTAATATAGATATGATAAACAAAAATTCTAATAAGACAAATTTAAATTTTTTCCAAGCTAGTAATAAAGTTTTTTTACTAACTTTATTCATGTCTTTATTTATTCTAATTCTCTTAGTTCTTTTGATATTTTTACCACAAAACTTGTACCTATCAGATAATCATAGCAAGACTAATCAACTGTCTTTAGCAAGTGACACATTATTTAATGTAGACAGTAATAGAGCTAGAAATATGAATGTTTTTGCTGACAAGTATATTTTAGAATTAAGAAATGAAAACCTTAATTTTTTAACCTTTCAAGGTGAAGTAGAATCTTCATATGCAATTAACAGTGATAATGCCAAATTAGATTTCAATGACAATTATGCCTTGGTTAGTGACCTTAACGGCTTTAATTATTATCTTTTCTCTCAAAAAGGTTTAGTTTATGAGGGCAGAAGCACAGAAAAAGTTATTTATTCAACTGTGTCAAATGAAGGCTATGTTGCTCTGATATTAGATACCTTTGATAGTAAAGGTATGGTGCGTCTTTTAGATCCAAAAGGTAAACATTTAATGGATTATAAGCTTCGTGAAAGAATCCGTTCAGGTTATCCGATTTCATTATGTTTTAACCCTGATTCCAGCAAACTTTTTATTAATATTATTAATTTAGATGGAGCACATATTCAAACTCATATTCACACTATAGATTTAGAAAACTTAAATATTTCAACACATTTAAATTTAGTTAATTCATTAGCTCTACCTAAAATTTATTCACCTGACAAAAACCTTGTAGCCCTATCAAACAATACTAATTTTATTTTAAGCAACTTAAACACAGTAAGTTCTAAAACTAGTTTTAATGAAATAAAAGATTTGAGTTTAACTAGAGAAGAAGTTTATTTCTTGGCAAAAGTTGAAATGGAAGATGAGTTTTCAGTTTACTCAATTAAATATTCTGAACTTTTAGGTAACGATGATGATATTGATAATCAACCTGAAATTACAGGTCCTCTACAAGTCGGAGAAAATCCTTATTTAATACACAGTGGATCAGATTATACTGCTGTAGCTACTGATAATGGTATTTATATAATTTCAAATAATAATGTGTTTTTCTATGAGATGGGAAATATAGAAATTTTAAAAATGAGCTTTATAAGTAAGAAACAGCTACTTCTAATATGTAAAGATGGAGTCAGACTTGTTAATATTTAATATTACTAGGATGGTGATAAACAATGGAACTTGAATATAAATTTTATTTGAAATCAAATGCATATCTAAATGAAGTTTTACATTCTAATTTTTGGAATGAGTTTAAATCAGATCCTTGGAGCAAGCACCATTTTATCGCTAAATATTATGATACAAAAGATTTAATTCTCTCAGAGAATAAATTTAGCTTAAGAATTAGAAAAGAAGATAATGATAATGTTCTAACTGTTAAAACACCTAAATTTGAGTCTGATAGCGGAGAGTTGAGTTTAAGGGGTGAATGGAACTACCTTTGGCAGCAAGATAAACCTGATATAAGTTTTCTTATTGATTCTCTTGAAGGTGAGATAGACAATACATACATTGACCTAATGAAATCTGTTAAAGATGAAGAATTATATTCAAATATGACTACGGATGTCATCAGATATAAGAAGAATATACTTTTATCCGAAACACAGATTGAGGTAGTTTTAGATAGCGGAAAACTTTTTGGTGGTAAGCTAAGTGACGAGATCCATGAAATGGAATTGGAACTAATATCTGGTGAAGAAACTATACTATTTGAACTTGTTGAAGTTCTTAAAGAAAGATTTGAGCTAATGCCAGGAAACAAAAGTAAAATGCAAAGATGTTATGAGTTACTAGAGAAATCAAGAAAGTTAAGCTAAGTTAAGTCAAGTTAAGATAAAGATTTTGATTTAATTAGATTATTAATTTATATTTTTATAAAGTGATAATAAAAAGGAGAGTATATGAAAAAATCAATTTTTAGTATCTTTTTAGCTGTATTACTAATGGTTAGTATCACAGCTTGTAGTAATAAGGAGGGGCATGAAATGTCAAAAGAAGCTACAAATTTAGTCCAAATAACTATGGAAGACAACAGTAAGGTTCTAATCGAATTATATCCAGAGAAGGCACCAATAACAGTAAAGAATTTCCAAGATTTAGTAGCAAAAGGATTCTATAACGGTTTAACCTTCCACAGAATAGTCCCAGGATTTGTAGTCCAAGGTGGAGATCCTAAAGGTGATGGAACAGGTGGCCCAGGATACAATATTTTTGGAGAATTTGCAGAAAATGGTTATACAGAGAACGATTTAAAACACGGTAAAGGTGCAGTAGCAATGGCTAGAGCAATGCATCCAGACTCAGCTGGTTCACAATTCTATATAACAGTTGAAGCTCAACCAAGTCTTGATGGAAGCTATGCAGTATTCGGTCAAGTAATAGAAGGTATGGAGAATGTTGAGAAAATTGTTTCAGATTACGAAGCAGCTGCTAAACGTGGAGAAAACTATGTACCAAAAATGAAATCTTTGGATTTTGTAGTTGAAACTGAAGCCACAACAAAATAAATATATTAAAAATTATTTAAATAAAAGAAGCAGAAACTCCATGTACCGACCCCCAAAAGTTAGACCAAAATCTAACGATTGGGAGGTCGGTGTTTTTATGGCAAAACATAGTTTTGAATTCAAGAAGAAAGTTGTTTTAGAATATTTGGATGGTAAAGGTGGACTGGATTATCTTTCTAAAAAATATGGATTTGGCTCTAATTCTCAAATACGCAAATGGATTAATGCATACAAGGAGTTTGGCGATGAAGGATTAATGCGTTCTCGTAAAAAAGCAAAATATTCTTTCGAAAATAAGCTTTCTATTGTAGAGTTATATTTATCAAGTGAGATTTCATATCAAGACTTGGCGATCCGAGAAGGTATAAACAATCCAAGTATGATTTGTAACTGGGTTAACCTCTTTCGTGCTGCCGGTCCTGATGCTTTGAAACCTCGCAAGAAAGGTCGAAAAAGAAAATTGGATAAACCTAAGATAGCTAAGATAGATAGTAAGGCTCAAGAAGCGGAAGAAAGAATAGTTGATACAAGTGCAGAGCATGTTAAAGAATTAGAAGATGAACTGCTTAAGTTAAGAATCGAGAATGCCTTTTTAAAAGAACTGAGGAGACTGCGTTTAGAGGACGAGGCAAAAATGAGAGAACGGCACTCGTCATCAACAGTCTCCGAGGAGAATTCAAACTAAAAGACCTTCTCTCTTATACAGGCATGCCTAAAGCAACATATATGTACTGGCAGAAAAGATTAGATAGAGAAAATCCTGACAAAGAAATTGAGGAAAAGATTCTTGAAATCAGAGAGACTCACAAGCATTATGGTTATCGTCGAGTGACTGGAGAATTAAGAAATCACGGCTACTATGTAAACAAAAAGAAAGTACAACGTATAATGCAGAAGCTTGTTTTGCAAGTCACTTCTTTCACTCGCAAAAGCCGGAAATATAGTTCATATAAAGGTAAAGTTGGAACGGTTGCTCCTAATCGCATAAGGAGACGATTTAATACATGTATCCCACATCAGAAGATTACAACAGATACTACAGAGTTTAAGTATTATGAGATTAATGCTAAAGGTCAAATGACAATGCGTAAGCTTTATCTGGATCCATTTATGGATATGTGTAATGGTGAAATTATAAGCTATAGAATTGACAAGAATCCTTCAGCCAAAAATGTCATGGATGCACTGGAACAGGCTATTGCAATAACATCAGATTGCAAATTCAGAAGAACTTTCCATTCGGATCAAGGCTGGGCTTACCAAATGAAAGCATACTCTCATCGTCTAAAGGAAGAAAGAATCTTCCAAAGCATGTCTCGTAAGGGCAACTGTCACGATAACGCTGTTATGGAGAACTTCTTTGGATTACTTAAACAAGAAATCTATTATGGTGTTACTTACTATAGCTATGATGAGTTAAAGTCAGAAATAGAACGATACATAAAGTATTATAATGAACAAAGAATTAAAGAAAAACTAGGATGGCTAAGTCCAGTACAATACAGACTTAGACTCTTGGCTGCATAAAAATAGCGTAGCAGTTTATATGGCTGCTACGCTAAAAAAGTCTAACTTTTGGGGGTCACATCACCAAGTTTCTGCTTCTTTATATTTCTGCAATTTTCTTCTCTATTTCTTCTAATTCTTCACCAAGTTCGAAATAATTCTCACTTTTTGATTCTAGTCTTTCATTAAGCTCAGCATATTCTAAATATTGATCCATAGAGTCTCCAGACATTTCTTGCATTCTGGATTCAAGTTCTATCTCTAATTCACTTATTTCATCTGCAAGAATTTTTAGTTCTTTCTCTAATTTATTTTTTCGTTTACGTAGTTCTTGTAGCTGTCGCTTAGTGTCTTGATTGTTGATTTTGCTTTTAGAAACTTTGATAGTTTCACTAGTATTATTATTAACTTTATTATTCCTGTATATATTGGAGAAGTGCTTATAGGACTCATAATTAGAAAACTCTTTAATCTCAGTACCAATAAATCCTAATATATCCAAACCACATTTTTTAATAAAATATCTATCATGACTTACTGCAAGAACAGCACCATTAAAGTCATTAATTGCTGACTCTAAAATCTCACGTGAATGAATATCTAAGTGGTTAGTAGGTTCATCTAAGTACAGTAAATCAGGATTCTCAAGAATGATACACGCAAGATATAATCTTGATTTTTCTCCTCCAGATAAAACTTTAATTTGTTTAAATACTTCATCTCTAAAAAAACCGTATTTAGCTAATAAAGTTCTAGCTTCTGTTTCTAACATTAGAGTACGTTCCTGAATTTCTTCGAGTATTGTTAATTCTTCATTAGGGAACTCAACAAACTGTCCTAAATGAGCAAACTTAACATCTGAAGCCATTTCAACTTTACCTAAATAATTTGTATTTATGCCCATAAGTATATTGAGAAGAGTTGATTTACCAGCTCCATTTGGTCCAAGCAATACTTTTTTCTCAGTAGCTTTTAATTTAAGGTTGAAATTTTCAAATAATATTTCTTCTTTTGCAGTATCATCCCAGGCAAAACTTAGATTATCAGTTTTAATAATTAAACGATTTTCATCTCTATCATCGTCAATAGGTAAAAAGCTAAAATTCATATTTTTACTTTTTTCTGGGATCTGAGCTCTAATTTCTTCAATAGCTTCACCAAGTTTCTTGACAATCTTTTCTCGTGAATGGTATGAACTCATTTTACGATGAGATAAGAGTGTAGAAGTTATTTCTTCTTGACGATCATGTTCTTTTTCTAGATTTTCTAATGTTTTAGTTTGAATATCTAATCTTTCTTGTTTTTGTCTAATAAAATCACTGTAATTACCTTGATAAGATATCAAAGTGTTACTTGATAATTCACAAGTTCTATCTGCAAATTGATCGATAAAATAACGGTCATGTGATACAACAATTACAGCACCTTTATAATTTTTTATAAAGTTCTCAAGCCATTCTAAGCCTTCAATATCTAAATGGTTAGTTGGCTCATCAAGGAGTAAAAGATCAGCATTCTCTAGAAGTTTCTCAGCTAATAGAACTCGCATTCTTTCGCCACCGGATAAAGTCCTAATAGGTCTGTTTAAAATTTCGCTCCTGATTCCAAGAGCATTTAAAGCTTGAGTAAGTCTTGGTAAATAAGAATAACCGCCTCGTCTTTCGAATTTATCTGAAATATGCTGATATTCAGATAAAAGTTGTTCTTGTTCTTCGATAGAAAGTGATGCAATATCTGAACTAATCTCTTGAAGTTTATTCTCATATTCTTCTTGAAGTCTGTCGGATAGCACAGGTCTATCTAAGTCAGTAAATTCCTGCATATGTTGTGATAAATAGGCCATTAAAGTAGAATTAGATAATTTAATAGTACCTGAATCTGCATCTTCCAATCCAGCAATTAATTTGAGCAAAGTTGATTTACCGCTACCGTTATCTCCAACCAATGCGATTTTTTCTCCACTTTGTACTTGTAAATTAATATTCTTAAAAAGTGGACTTGCTTTATAAGCCTTACTTAAATTACTGATACTTAAAATACTCATATTATTACTCTATCTATTTATTAAACTTATGTTTTAAACTTAAAATATTTTATCATATAAGTTATAATAGAGTGTGGCAGCTGATTGAAATTTTCACTGCTTTATATTTTGATTAATAATTTGGAGGAGAAAAATGCTTAAATTTTCTTATAAAAATGCTTTGAATTTTTTTAGAGAAGAAGAAATTAAATTATTAGAAGACCAAATTAATATTGGTCATAAGAACTTAGAAGAGAAGAAAGGTCCTGGTGCTGAATTTACCGGATGGACAGATTTACCTGTAAATTACGATAAAGAAGAATTCTCAAGAATTCAAAAAGCTGCAGAATACGTTAAAGAAAATGCAGATGTATTTATTTGTATTGGTATAGGTGGTTCATATCTTGGTGCTCAAGCTGCTATTGATGCTTTGTCAAATCACTTCAGCCTAGGTCTAGACAAAGAAACTCGTAAAGCTCCACAAGTAATCTTCTGTGGTAATCAAATTTCTGGTAGATATCTTGAAGAGCTATTGGAATATGTTAAAGATAAAGAAATTGCATTAAACGTTATTTCTAAATCAGGTACTACTACAGAACCAGCTATTGCTTTCCGTGTTTTCAGAAACTATATGGAAGAGCGTTATGGAAAAGAAGAAGCAAAGAATAGAATCTTTGTAACTACAGATAAACAAAAAGGTGCGTTAAAAGAATTATCAAACCAAGAAGGTTATGAAAGCTTCATAGTTCCAGATGAAATTGGTGGTAGATACTCAGTATTAACTGCTGTAGGTCTTTTGCCAATTGCTGCAGCTGGAATAAATATTGAAGAATTAATGCAAGGTGCTGCAAAAGGTATGGAAACTTTCTCTGTAGAAAACATTGAAGAGAATCCTGCTTACCAATACGCAGCAGTTAGAAATGCTTTATACAGAAAAGGTTACGGTACTGAAATTCTTGTCAACTATGAACCATCACTAAGAAACTTATCCGAATGGTGGAAGCAATTATTTGGTGAAAGTGAAGGAAAAGATCAAAAAGGTATTTTCCCAGCTTCTGTAAATAACACAACTGACCTACACTCAATGGGTCAATTTATCCAAGACGGTAAACGTGACTTGTTTGAGACTGTTATTTGGATTGATTCAGCTAATAGCTCATTAGAAATTCCAGAAGATGAAGCTAACTTAGATGGATTAAATTACTTAGCAGGTAAAAATATGCATGAAGTTAATGAAAAGGCAATGCTAGGAACAGTCTTATCACACGTAGATGGTGGCGTTCCAAACCTTAAAGTATCAGTTGATGAATTAAATGCATTTACTTTAGGTGAGTTAATTTACTTCTTCGAACGTGCTTGTGCAATCAGTGGATACCTAAATGCTGTTAATCCATTTGACCAACCAGGTGTAGAAGGTTACAAGAAAAACATGTTTGCCCTACTAGGTAAACCTGGATTCGAAGCTGAACGTGCTGAGTTAGAAGCTAAACTATAGTTTCTAGTTTACTAAGTTTGCAAAAATAAATATACAGGAGGTTTTAGCATGTATGTCTCAGAGTTTTATGACTTTAATAAAGGCAATTATGATAAAGCCTCCTTTTTAAATTTACTTAAAGAATACGACATTGAAACCAACAAAAAGTTTGGTCAAAATTTCATCTGGAATTTAAATCTTTTGCAGAAATTTATTAATAAAGCTGGAATTGATGAGCACTATGAAATATTAGAAATCGGTGCAGGTGCTGGTACTTTGTCTTATGTTTTAAGTAATAGAGCTGCCAGAGTATTGTCAGTAGAAATCGATAGAAATTTAGAAGCGTTGTTAAGTGATGTTGCAGAACAGGCAAAAGCTGAAGACAAGGATCTTGATTTTATCTTTGCAGATGCAAGTGAACTTGATTGGCAGGAAATTTATCCAGTTGATACCAGTAACAAACTCGCCTTAGTTTCTAATCTACCTTACAATTTGACCAGTACATTAATAGCCAAAGCTATCAGAGAGTTCTACCATGCAGATAAGATGCTTCTCTTAGTTGAAGATAATGCTGCTCCAAGAATCCTGGGGAAAGCAGGAGATGGCAAAACTGAGAATACAAACCAAGGCTTTTTAAGCAAGTTAATTAGTGTTTACGGAAAATCTAAGTCTTTACTTAAGGTTAGTAAAAATAATTTTTATCCAGCTCCTAGAATTAATTCAGAATTAATTTTATTAGAAGCTAATAAAGAAAGTTATAGCTATAAAATTTTAAGTAAATATAGTCATGAACTACACAATCTTTTGAAATTAGCTTTTAGCCAAAGGAGAAAATCTTTGAGTAACTGCCTAGAAACTAATGTTCCAAAAGGAATTGTTAAAACTTGGATAGAGGGCAAAAACTTAAAACCTAATATACGAGCTGAAGAAATCTCTGCAGACGATTTTGCTGAGCTATTAGTGTTCTTAACAAATAATGGTATTAATTTAACTGATATATAAACACGGGGAATATTTTAACGAGGCACAAATGAACATTACAAATCAATATATAATAAATTGGGTGCAGGATATCGCTAGAATCACACTACCTGACTCCATCTATTGGGTTGATGGCTCAGAAGAAGAGAGACAAAGGTTAATAAGTAGGGGTGTTGAAGAAGCAAGTATCTTCCCAATTAATTCAAAATCTTGGAATAATTGTTATCGATATATTGATGACAGTATTAATAAAGAAGAGATCAAGAATAATTCATATTATTGTAGCGACTCAGCAGAGCAAGCCCTACCAAATTTTAAGTGGATGCAAAGCAAGAAAATGCATTCCCAAATAGAAAACATTATATTTGGATCTATGAAAGGAAAGACAATGTTTGTTGTTCCGTGCATCTTAGGCCCTGAAAACACACAATTTCTTCGTACTGGTGTTCAAATTACAGATTCAATTTATGTTGTTTTAAATCTTCTGATGCTAAGTAGAGCCGGAGATACTGCCTGGAAGCAGATTTCTGATTCTAATAACTTTTATAAAGGACTTCATGTTACTCAAACTGAACCTTTACATAAACCAATATATGCTGTCTTTCCTGAGGAAAAATCTATTTATTGTGTTAATACTACAAATATCACTCAAGCTGTAATGAATACAGTTCCATGGGGAATAACTCTAAGCAACTTAGAAGATAATATAGAAGACTATAAGAATTCTAATAATTTACTTGCGGCACATATGATGATTCTAGGGGTAAAAACTCCAGAAAATAAAACCTATTACATTGCAGCTGCTAGCCCTAGTTCAGGTGGTAAGTCAGAACTCGCAAAAACAAAGGTTCCAGAAATCCCAGAATATGAAGGTTATGAGACTTTCACAGTTTGTGACGATATTGCTTGGTTACATACTAGTCCTGACGGTAGATTATGGGCCATTAATCCTCAGACTGGATTCTCATACGCCTTAAAGGATATCAATGAAAACCATTCACCCGAATTATTTAGTGAAATAAAATCCAATGCATTATATTCAAATATTGCTAAAGATCAATTTGATCAACCTTGGTGGTATGGCAAAAATTCGGAAACTCCGAAAATGCTTAAGGATTGGAAAGATCAAATAGTTTTAATTGATAAAGACACTAATCTGAAAAAACTTAGCCCTAATGCAAGAGTTACGATCGAGGCAAATTTAAACAATAGCTTAGTTTTTACAAGTGGAGTACCATTATCAGCTATTTTATTCCTCACCAAAAGTAGAAATAACGTACCAATAATTAGTGAAGCGAGATCATGGGCTGAAGGTGTTTTCTACGGAGCTAGTTTAAATAGAGAAAGTGAATTTGGTCGTGAGTTTAATCCAATGGGCGTATATCCATTTCTTGCAGAAAAACTAGAACACCATCTAGATACTTGGTTAGATTATGAAGATAAATTAGAGAATCTTCCAAAAACTTATCTAGTTAATTGGTATAGAATCAATGAAAACTCTAATTATATTTGGCCGGGTGGTTCAGATAATTTTAGAATTATTGAATGGATTATTAAGAGAATTGAGAATAAAGTTGAGACTGAAGAAAATTTCTTTGGTTTGGCACCTTTAAATACTGATATTAACTTAAAAGACTGTGTAATATCTACTCAAGCTTTCAAAGAACTTTTACAAGAAATTGATTTAGAGCTAGCAGAAGATAGATTTGAGAAATCAGTAGAGTTTCTGGAAGAACAAGGAAATATTCCAGAACGTATAAGTGCTACAATTGATAAATTAAGATTATACTTTGAGTAAGATGAGTAGAATGAATAAAATTTTTTAGAAGAATAGAATTTTAATAAAAGAGGAATTTATGGAAAAAATTAAACTAGAAATTAAGAAAATATTAGATAATGCAAATCTCCCTTTTTATGCAAACTATGGCGATGCTGGTATGGATCTTACTGCAGCAGAAGATATAGTAATACAGCCAGAGGAATCAGCGTTAGTTAGAACTGGACTAATACTTAATATACCTTTAGGGTATGAAATACAGGTGAGACCGAGATCAGGACTTTCCTTGAAAACACGACTAAGACTACCAAACTCACCTGGAACAATTGATTCAGGATACAAAGATGAACTAAGAATAATCGTCTATAATGCTTCACCATTAAGTTCTAGCATTGATGAAGATGGTAAAATTAGACAACTAGATTTAAACGAAAAAGATAATAGAGCAGGATCCTATAGAATTAAAGCTGGCGATAGAATTTGCCAGATCGTGTTATCTAAGCATGCAACTGCTGATAGTGTTTTTGTTGAAGAATTTACCGAAGCTAATCCTCATGATAGAGGTGGTGGTTTTGGTAGTAGCGGAATTAGTTTATAATATAACGACGTTATAGTATTAAGGTATACATAGTATTAAAGTATACAGGTATAAAAATATACATAATATTAAGTGATAAACATTAGAAGGAAATTAAATGATAGTATTGGGGATTGAATCATCTTGTGATGAAACAGCAATGGCAATTGTTAAAGACGGACGTAAGTTAGTATCTTCAGTTGTTGCATCTCAAGCTGATTTACATAGTAAATTTGGTGGAGTTGTACCTGAAATTGCTTCTAGAGAGCATATTAAGGCTATCACTCCTGTCTTAAAAAAAGTTTTAGATGAAGCGAATATGAGCTTAGATGATATTGATGCTATAGCAGTTACCTATGGTCCTGGACTTATAGGAGCTTTGTTAGTGGGAGTTTCATATGCCAAAGCTTTAGCCTACGCTAGTGGTAAACCACTTTATGCAGCTCATCACATCGCAGGTCATATATCTGCTAACTTTGTAGCTTTTCCTGAACTAGAGCCCCCATTTATGTCCCTAGTAGTCTCTGGAGGTCATAGCCACATTATTCAAATAGATGATTACACGGACTATAAGATTATTGGTAGAACTAGAGATGATGCTGCAGGAGAAGCTTTTGATAAAATTGCTAGAGCTATAGATTTAGGCTATCCTGGTGGTCCTAAGATTGATAAAATCTCTCAAGGAGCAAATAGCGAATGGTTACAATTTCCGGATAGTCATCTGAGTGGAAATCAATTAGATTTTTCTTTCAGTGGAGTAAAGACAGCGGCTCTTAACTTAATTAATCAAATGGAAATGCAGGCAAAAAAAGATAATATCGATGTTTGGGATAAGTTCTCAAAGGCTGATTTTTGCGCATCATTCCAAAAAGCTATAGTAGATGTATTGGTAGAACACACAGTTAAAGCAACAGAAACTGCAGGTTTAGACAAAATAGTTATTGCTGGTGGAGTTGCTGCAAATAGCTTATTACGATCAAGCTTTACTGAGGCGTGTTCTGAAAAAGGGTGGAAATTCTTTGCACCACCTATGAAATATTGTACTGATAATGCGCTAATGATAGCTTCTCTAGGAGGATTTATGATCCAGGCAGGATATGAACCTGTTGATATGAATCTAGATGCCAAAGCAAGTTTAGATATTGAAACTTTTGCTTCTATGAAAAATAAATAATGGAGAATTTATGGCAAAATCAAGTGGTATAAAAATAATAAGTGATAATAGAAGAGTAAGACATGACTATTTCATTCTGGAAAGTTTTGAAGCAGGTGTTGCTCTACGTGGTACGGAGGTAAAATCTTTACGACAAGGGAAAACTTCTTTGCAAGAAAGCTACATAATAGTAAGAAATGAAGAAGTTTACATAACGAACTGGCACATCCCACCATATGAGCAAGGTAATATTTTTAATCATGATGCTACCAGAACTAGGAAATTATTACTACATAAACGAGAAATTAAAAAACTAGATGAGAAGAGTAGACAAGAAGGGCTGACAATAATGCCTGTTAAAGTTTACTTCAAAGACAGTAAAATTAAACTTGAAATAGCATTATGTCGTGGTAAAAAATTATACGATAAGCGTGAAACTACAAAGAAACGTGATATAGATAGAAAAATTGCAGAAGCGAGTAAGAGAAGTAAAGATAGTTATTAATAAAGGAGTTTATAATGTCAGATTCAGAAAACACAAACAAATCAAATATTGATTTCAAAACAGAATTTCCACAAGCTAAAAAGAGAATTGATGCATTATTTGAGTTCGTAGATAATTCACCCACAGCATTTCATGCTAGTTTAAATGAAGCGAAAGAACTTGAAAAATATGGCTTTACAAAGTTGAAATGGGAAGATGAGTGGAAATTCAATCCTGGAGATAAGTATTATTTAATTATCGGTGGAACAACTTTCATCTCATTTATTGTAGGAACTGAAAAAGCTAAAGGTTTCAAAATCATTGGTACACACAATGATTCTCCAACTTTGTGCATTAAAAACAATCCTGAAATGAAGAGTGAAGGCTTGAAACAATTAAACGTAGAGCCTTATGGTGGTCTTGTTTATAGAGGTTGGTTCGATAGACCATTATCAGTAGCTGGTAGAGTTTTGCTTCGTGGCGAAAATAATAGTATTAAAACTGAAATAATTAATGTAGAAAAAGATCTAATGATTATTCCTAGTTTAGCTATTCATATGGATAGAGCTATGAATGAAGGCTATAAGATTAGTCCACAAAAAGAACTTAAACCTGTGTATGCAATGGATAGCGATGAGTCTCAGGACTTCATAGATTATATTGCAGAGTATTTAGGTGTAGAAACTGATGAGATTCTTGACTATGATCTAAGTCTTTATCCAAGAGAAAATGGTACTTATATTGGTATAAATTCTGAGTTCTATTCATTAGGTAGATTAGATAACCTACTAATGACACACCAAGCTTTAACAGCTATAGCTGAGAGTACTGATACCAATATCTCATTCCATAGAATTTTCGTTTCCTTTGATAATGAGGAAATCGGAAGCCAGACAGGAAGAGGAGCAGACAGTGCATTATTTGCTAACTTCTTGAAACGCTTAAATATTGCCTGTGGTGGAAGTGAAGAAGATTACTATAGAAGTTTAGCTAATTCATTTATTATCTCAACTGATGTCTCTCACGCTGCCCATCCAAATTACCCAGAGATGGCTGACCCAACTAATAGACCTAGATTAAATGGTGGTCCTGTTCTTAAAATTGCAGCAAGAAAATCATATAATACCACTGGTGAAAGTGCTGCTCGTTTCAGACTATATGCTGAAAACGCCAACGCTCCTGTACAGTGCTTCTATAACCATTCAGACAAACTTGGTGGCTCAACCATTGGACCACTTGCTGAAGCACAAACAGCAATACCTGGTGCGGATATTGGAATTCCTATTTTATCCATGCACAATATTAGAGAAATGGGTGGTGTATTAGACCATGAATTCTCTATAAGAATCATGAAAGAATTCTTCGCAAGTGAATATTAATTATATTATTTGGGAAGATAACAGAAAACGAGCACATAAATAATGCAAGAAAAAGATTTAATAACAGTAAAAATTTCAGATTTTACTCAAGATGCAAAAGGAGTAGGGCACATTGATGGCTTAGCCGTCTTTGTGCCTTATGCACTTCCTGGAGACACAGTTCTTGCTCAAATAAAAACTATTAAGAAAAGATATCTAGAAGCTGAATTGATAGAGCTTATCAATCCAAGTTCTGAAAGAAGAAATTTAGTAGATCCAAATTCAATAATCTGTGAAGCCGCACCTATAATTAATTTAAATTATTCTTCTCAAATAGCCTGGAAGCAAAAGCTTGTTGCTGATCAACTCAGAAAGATAGCCAAACTTAACATTGAAGAAAATTCTATCAAAGTCAATGAAAATCCATTACATGAGCTACATTATAGAAATAAAGTTAATTTAAAATTTGATGATAATGCATATATTTCAATGAGTAGGAGAGGCAGTAATTTTTTAGAGAGAATAGATGGCCATCCTTTGTTCCAAGATTCCATAAATGAGTTTATTTATGAATGGAATAATTCTTATTTATCTGAGTTAAAACTTGGTGTGTTAAGTGAAAATATCAGCGAAATAGTCATTAGAAGTAATTCTTTTGGTGAGTTAATGTTAAACTTTTTCGTTGTGGACATTAATAGCAACACTAAAGAAATATTAACTGAACTCTTGCAAATTAATCCTAATATTAAGGTGCTAGCACTTACTGAAGATAAAGGAAGACACTCTTTTAATAATAAAACAGAATATATTACAAAAGAAACTGAATTACAGGAAAATATTGCCGGTATAAGTTTCTCATATGGAGTTCATACATTTTTACAAGTTAATAATCATACTTTAGAAAATATCTATAGAAAATCAGAAGAGTTTTTGATTAATAAAGATTCTGGTCATTCAAAGCAAAATCTATTAGATCTATATTGCGGTATTGGAATTAATTCTATTTTCCTAGCTCAAAACTTCCAAAAAGTTATTGGTGTTGAATATGTCAAAAGTTCGATTGAAGCTGCCAAAAAGAATGCAATAAATAACCATGCTAATAATGTTGAATTTTTCGTTGGAAAGGCTGAGGACTTAATTGAAGATTTGGTAGCTGAGCATGAAATTGATAAAGTTTATGTTGATCCTCCGAGAAAAGGCTTGGATATTGAAGTAATTAATTGTATTGTTTCGAGTTCAATTAATGAGGTCTTGTATATGTCTTGTAATCCAGCAACTTTAGCGAGAGATTTGGGTGTTTTTCTTGAGTCTGGATTTTATGTTAAAAATATTGAGATTATTGATCAGTTTCCGAATACTACGCATGTGGAGACGGTAGCACTTTTGTCCAAACTTGATGTCGATAAGCATATAAATATTGAAATTGAGCTGGATGAGCTTGATTTGACAAGTGCTGAAAGTAAGGCAACATATGCTCAAATCAAAGAATATGTTTGGAATAAATTTCAATTAAAAGTTCCAACATTATATATTGCACAGATAAAAAGGAAATGTGGAATAGAATTACGAGAACATTACAACAAGTCTAAAAAGGAGAAACAAATTATTCCACAGTGTACACCTGAAAAAGAAGAAGCCATTATGGATGCCTTGAGACACTTCAAAATGATTGAATAGAAAAGAATGGCAGCATATGACTTTCTGCATTTATTACATTCCTACTTGGTATAGGAACAGCTATTATTCCTTTCTTGCAAGGTATCAATTAGAAAATAGGCTCAATATAAAGAATGGTAGGATAATATCTATATATAAACCATGGAGGTAGGCATATGAGGTCTTATGAAAGTAAGGAAGAATTAAAAAATGAGATAAAGAAAACTTTTGAAAAATATATTTCAGAGTTTGATAATATACCAGAAGAACTAAAAGATAAAAGACTAGAAGAAGTTGATAGGACACCAGCAGAAAATCTTGCCTATCAAGTGGGCTGGACTACTTTAGTATTAAAATGGGAAGAAGATGAGAAAAAAGGTATAGATGTTAAAACACCATCAGATAAATTCAAGTGGAATCAACTTGGAGAATTATATCAATGGTTTACAGATACCTATGCTAATAAATCGTTAAAAGAACTAAAAGAAAAACTCACAAAAAATATAGAAGATATTTATCTTTTGATAGATGAATTAACAGATGAAGAATTATTTAAACCACATATGAGAAAATGGGCAGATGAAGCAACCAAAACTGCTACTTGGGAAGTTTATAAATTTATCCATGTAAACACAGTAGCACCATTTGGAACATTTAGGACTAAGATTAGGAAATGGAAGAAATTAGTTCTATAGATAGAAAAGTATAAATAAGTTTACTTAGGAGGATTTTATGGCAGTTGCAAATATCAAAGTTACATTAAATTGCCCGATAGAAAAAGTATGGGATAAAGTTACTGACCTTCGTGATTTTGGTTGGAGGAGTGATATCAAAGATATCAAAATTATTGATGATAAGAATTTTGTAGAGATTACAAAAGATGGGATAGAAACAAATTTTAAAGTTATAGAATGTATGAAACATCAATGCTGGTCTTTTGAAATTGAAAACGCAAATATAAAAGGAACTTGGATAGGAAAATTTTATTCGAATTGAGATAAAACAACATTAGATTTTACAGAAAATATTATTTCTAAAAAATTTACATTTAAACCTTTTGTAGGACTATATTTAAGAAACCAACAAAAACTGTATTTTAAAGATTTGAAGGAATCACTTAATTGTGAAGAAGCAAGTCATGTTCAAGTGTTATGAAAATAATGAAATAGATAAATTGGAGTAGCCTATTCATATATTTAGATCTTTTCGAAAGGATAAAACAATGATAGAAGGTAGACCTAAATTTGATAAAATCACATCGTTTGATGAGTTTAATAAATACTATTGGTATCGTGAAGAACTTTCACAGATATGCAAGTTATTAGGATTAGAATATAGAGGTACAAAACAAGAACTCACTTATATTATTCAGCAGTACTTTAAGGGTGATGTGATTAAAAAGTCATCAATAAAAAACATAAAGAAACAAGTTGATTATATTACTTTAGATATGCCTTTACTTGAATGTGGATTTTCCTTTAATTCAAAATTCAGAGAATATTTTTCTGTTGTAACAGGTGTTTTGCCTTTCAAATTTACTGCAGATATGGCAACGGCTTGGAGAAAAGTGAAAAGACAAAATGATTTGAGTTTTACAATTCAAGATATGCTCAAAGTTTATTATGGAAAATCAGATTATGCTAAGTATAATAATTCGGTTTGTCAATGGAATCAATTTTTAAAGGATTTTTGTGCAGACGAAATTAGTTGTAACTACTCTAATAAAATACAAGTAGCTGCAATTCTTTGGAAAGAAGTCAGAGATTCAAAAAACAAAAAAGTTTATTCACGAGAACTTATAAAAAAATATGAGGATAAAATAGAAGACTATCACAAGTAAACAGAAACTATTTTTTTGAATGAAAAAAATTAATACAGATAGATGTTAGGCGTTAGAAATTAAAAACTCTATCGTCTTTTTTTATACTCAAAATTAGAAAATTAAGGGAGTTGAAAAAAATTTTTATTGGTGGTATTATTAAATCAACAAGTACACATAAGTACACTTCTGGAACAGGAGGTGCATTATAAATATTATTATAAATACCGATTCTAGCGAACCGATTTATGAACAAATCGAAAATCAGATAAAAAAACAAATTATGAATGAAGATTTAAAAACTGGAGATTCTATACCATCTATGAGAGTCTTAGCTAGAAATCTTAAGGTAGCTGTAATTACAGTTCAAAAAGCTTATGAAAATTTACAAAAAGATGGATTTATTGAAACTATTCATGGTAAAGGCAGTTTTATATCAGCAAGAAATATTGAATTACAAAAAATAGAAACATATAAAGAAGTGGAAGATTTAGCAAAGAAAATTGTCAAGAAAATACAATCAAGTTCAATTTCAATAGAGGATTTGATAGATTTAATAAAAAAGATATATGAGGAGGGGCAATGATGGATTCATATGAAAATAAATTAGCATTAAAGGTATCTGGATTAAATAAAAAGAATAAAACAAATGATTTTTCTTTGAAAAATATAAATATTGAAGTACCTTATGGATCTATTGTAGGAAATATAGGGAGAAATGGAGCAGGGAAAAGTACTACTATTTCTTGTATACTTGGAATGTTTCAAAAAGATGATGGAAAAGTAGAGATATTTGGCACTGAATATTGTAATCAAATAGATATTAAAAAACACATAGGTGTTGTTTTAGATGACCCAAACTATTCATTATTATTAACACCTAATGAGATAAATGAGGTAATGAAATTTAATTATAGTAATTGGGAAGAAGATAGTTTTAAAAATTATTTGAATCGATTTAATTTGCCAATAAACAAGAAAACTAAGCAATTTTCATTTGGAATGAAAAAAAAGTTATCGTTGGCTATTGCATTGTCTCATGAAACAAAACTTCTCATATTAGATGAAATTACTTCAGGGTTAGACCCAGTAAGTAGAGATGAGATTTTATGTATATTATTAGAATTTATAGAAAACCCAGAACACTCGGTATATATATCATCACATATTACAACAGATTTGGAAAAAATAGCTGATTATATAGTTTTTATGGATAATGGTAAAGTCGTGTTGAGCGAAGAAAAAGATGAATTGTTATATAACTATGGGATACTTCGTTGTAATGATACGGATTTAGAAAAAGTCGATAAAACAGACATAATTTCATATAGAAGAGAATTTGAAAGGGCAGATATTTTAGTAAAAGATATATCGAAGATAAAGAATAAGTATAAAGAATTTGTTGTGAATAAACCAAATTTTGATGAAATGTTATTAATATTAACAGGGAAGGAGGACTAATATATGAAAGGTTTGTTGTTAGAAATATATTATAAAAACATTAAAAATATTTTTATAATGAATGCATTTTTAATTTTAGTATGGATTCTAATAAATTTATTTGCTGACATACAAATGATTGTTTTTGCGTATTTTGCAGTAGTAATCTTCGCTAATAGTTTATTGCTACTTTTATCTCAAAGAAAAGATTATGATTTAAAATTATATAAATATGAATTCATGTTACCAATAAAAAGTAAAAATATAATACTATCAAAATATGTAAGTCAAGTAGTTATTATTCTCTTCTCTATATTGATGTTGATTATTTTGAATTATATATCAATTTATCTTGGTAAGCATTATTTTGATTATGGATCTTCAGACTTAATATCTTTGTTAAATGTTCTATTAGGTCTTATATTACAATTAGTATCAATCTTCTACCTAGCCATGTACTTTATTGATTTAGAGAAAGGTGACTTGTGGATGGTTTTAGGCTTGATTGGGTCTATAATGCTAGTATCAATAGAAATATTTACATTAAATAGACTTGGATTTTCTAAGTCAGGAGGAAATGTTGCACTTTGTGTAATATATTTGATGCTATTTATAACATCATGCGTATTGAACTCAAAAAGAATGGAAAATCTAAAATTAGATATTTAGGATTAATGATGATATATCTATATTAGATGTTAGGTATAGAATTAATGAGTTTAATAAGTGATTATATTAAGATTCAGAGTTGCTGAAACTAAAATATGGTCTTGTAGCAAAGAGATAAAAACTTATTGAATTAGAAAATATTAAAACGTGGATATTTTAGGCGATAGAAATTAAAAACTCTATCGTCTTTTTTATATGAAATGCGGGTAAAAATATTAATATAAAATTTGTAACGTTTTGGTTTTTTAATCGTCTAACTATTAGAAAACAAGAAAAGGTGTGATTTTATGGACTATGATTACGAAATAATATATAAAGAATATTTTTCTAAAGTATATTTATATGTTTTGACCATTAGTCATGATGAACATATAGCTGAAGAAATCACACAAGAAACTTTTTTTAAAGCTCTTGAAAAAATTGAAACATTTAAAGGTGATTGCAAATTATACACTTGGTTATGTCAAATTGCAAAAAATGCATTATATGATTTTTATAAAAAAGAAAAGAAAAAAGTATCTATAAATGAATACTCTGAATACTTGACATCTGATTTAGATTTTGTTTTAAGGTTTGAAGAGAAAGAGGACGTGATGAAAATTCATGTTCTCTTACGCAAGTTAGAAGAACCATACAAGGAAGTTTTTTCTTTGAGAATTTTTGCAGGCTTGTCTTTCAAAAATATTGGAGAAATATTTGGCAAATCAGATGGATGGGCGAGAGTAGTATTTTATAGGGCAAAAAATAAGTTGATGGAGGAATATAATGAAAATTTCTTGTAAAATTATTGAAGATCTTCTTCCACTATATATAGATGATGTATGTAGTGAAGAAAGTAGAAGAATAGTAGATGAACATTTATCAGAATGTAGCAAATGTAGTGAAATTCTAAAGCAAATGAAAAAAGAAAATCTTCCCATGGAAAACATAGAGCTAAATTTAACTGAAGCTGATCCTATTAGAAACCTATCTAAAGAATGGAATAAAAAATTAAAGAAATCTATGCTTAAAGGTGTTATATCTACATTGTTATTAGTATGTGCAGTACTTTTAATTGTTCATATTTTTGTTGGTATAAAAATTGTTTGGAAGTAATCTTATGAAAAATAAAAGTAACATTAAAAATTTTTTATTATTAGCTTTGTGTCTAATAATTATATTATGTGCTAGTTTTCTTGCAATTAAAACGATGTAAAAGAGGTGTGCTTATGAATAGTATTACGGTAAATAATATTACAAAAAAATACATGAATAATTTTGTCTTAGATAATGTATCTTTTAGCCTTGAAAAGGGCAAAGTATATGGCTTACTAGGAAAAAACGGAGCTGGAAAAACTACTTTGTTAAAAATAATTACTAAGCTTATTCCTTTAAAAATGTATAATCAAAAAGTTAAAATCTCAGATGACAATGAAAATATAGCAGCACTTATTAGTAATCCATCTTGTTATATGAACCTTAGCGTAAAAGATAACCTTAGTATTTATTCTATGCTTTATTATAAAAATAAAGATGAAAGAGAAAAAGAGATTGAAAAAATAATCAAGGACTTTACTTTAGAATCAATGTTAAGAAAGAAGGCCAATGAACTTTCACTAGGAATGCTTCAAAAACTAAAATTGGCTCTTAGCTTTATAACTAATTCTAATATAGTGATACTAGATGAACCATTTAATGGGCTAGATATTGAATCAACTGTTATATTAAAAGAAAAAATAAAAGAATCAAAAAAACTTGGCAAAACAATTATTATAACAAGCCACAATACTGAGCAATTAGAAAAAATATGTGATAGTTTCGCTATTTTACACCAAGCAAAAATAATAAATGTAAGTAAAGAAAAACTAGAAAAGGGAAGTCTTGAGGAAATTTATTGTGATATTTTGGCTGGAGGAAAGACTTATGTTAATTAAAAGAGATATATTGAGAGCTTTAAAAAGTTTTCACATACAAGTTGTATTTATTATAACTATATTATTTTCGGGTATATTTACATTTTTTGTAGCAAACGGAAATAAAATAGGAATTTCTGTATTTGGAAATCTTACAACTTATAAAGATCTGTCAGAAGTGCTTTTAAATGGATTAGATTATACAAAGGGATTAGGTTTTTTAGTAACTTTTGCTATAGCTTTATTTATAGCTGGAGAATATCAATTTAATACTTGGCAACATTATATATGTTCAGGAAGAAAAAGGACAGAAATATATATTAGTAGATACATTTTTGCCCTTATGTTAGCAATAACAATATTTTTAATGTATACACTAAGTTCATATTTTGTTTCTGTAATCCTTGGTAAATCTATAGATTTTAGCAAGTTTATTTTTATCATAAGGAGGGGAGTAATAGTATATATGGCTTTAACTAGCATTGTGGTATTTCTTTCAATGAGTTTTAAAAATCATATAGCAGGAATTTTAGGATCATTAGCCTTTGTATTCTTAGAAAAGGATATTATAAGTATGTTAATAAATATATTTAATAAAATAAATATAAATATAGAAGCATTTGGGAAATTTACTCTAATGAAAATAAATGCCATTGCTCCGATTGATAATATAAATATTTTGACAGAAATGTTTCTTCCATGTGTTTTGATTATAATAGTGTCCACATTATTAGGAAACTATTGCTTTTCAAAATTTGAAGTATGAAATAAGTGTCATAATGAAAAAGTAAATAATAGAATTAAAGGCGATAGAAAGTAAAAAATCTATCGTCTTTTTTTAATACAAGAAAGGAGTTATATATGAAAAAGTTAGAGCAACTAAGACAAGAATCAAAAGAAATAAAAGATAAAATTGATGATACAGAGGAAAGATTAAGGCAACTAAAAAATCAAGAAAAGAAGATATTAAAACAAGACATAGAAAAAAGAAGAAAAGAAAGAACCCATAGGCTAATAACAAGAGGAGCAATCTTAGAAAGCCTTATAGAAAATGCAGAAGAACTAACAGATGAAGAAATAAAAATCCTACTAGAAGAAGCAACAAAGACAAAAGAATTTAAAGAAACACTAAAAATAATGAGAGAAAATTAGGAAAAATAAAATAATTAAATCTCCATTAGATTTTCTAAGGGCGCAATTATACACCCTAAAGGGTGCTTGCGTCATGCGGAGCCAAACTCTTGCAGGGAGCAACAACCATTCGCTTTTTAAAAGTCAAGGGTAAATAAACTCGCTAACGCTCGCCCTTGACTTTTAAAATTTGAAATGAAAGTAACAATTAAGCCGACATACTGAAACAACAAAAATTAATTCAGTAGTCGGCTTTTTCTATTCTATCATTTCAAAACGCTCATTCACAAAGTGGATATAAAAAATCTGTTAAGCCTCCACCTAAAACAACAAAAAAAAGAAAGGAAGTGATAAAATGGCAGACAGTTTTCATTTTTCAGTAAACATAATATCAAGAGGAAAAGGCAAAAGTGCAGTAGCAAGTGCAGCATATATAAGTGGAGAAAAAATAAAAAATGAATGGGACGGAGTAACCCATGACTACACCAAAAAGCAAGGAGTAATTAGCAAAGAAATATATTTACCAGATCGCGCACCAAAAGAATATAAAGACCGAAAAACCTTGTGGAACTCGGTAGAACTATTTGAGAAAAACTCTAATGCCCAACTTGCAAGAAACTTTATCATATCATTACCAAAAGAGTTAAGCATGGAAGAAAATAAAAAGATGATAGAAGAATATGTTCAAAACAATTTTGTAAAAGAGGGAATGATAGTAGACCTAGCAATTCATGATGAAAGTAGAGAGGGAAATCAAAACATTCATGCTCATATAATGACCATAGTAAGACCAATAAATGAAGATGGAACATGGGGGCAAAAAAGTAAAAAAGAATATATTCTAGATGAAAAAGGAGAAAAAGTATTAAACAAAAATGGAAAACCAAAGACAAGAAAAGTAGAACTAACAACCTGGAATGATAAGGGCAATGTAGAAAAATGGAGAGAAAATTTTTCAGATCTTTGCAATGAATATCTAGCAAAAAATAATATAGAAAAAAGAGTAGACCATAGGAGTTTTAAAAGACAAGGCATAAAACAAATACCAACAATACATCTAGGAGCAAGTGCTAGTGCAATGGAAAGAAAAGGAATAAGAACAGAAAAAGGAGATATAAATCGTGAAATAAAAAAACAGAATGAACTATTAAAAAATATAGGCAATGAAATAAAGAAAATAACATCCTGGCTAGCAGGCTTCAAATATAAGCTAAAAGAATCATATAGGGAATATAAAGACCAAAGTAAAAAGCAAATAGAAAATGAATCAGGACTCTTTAACCTCTATGAATATTTAAGCTTCTATCAAGAAATGCAAGAAAATAATAGAGCTGAATTATCATTTTATGGGAAAAGAAACAAAGCAATCTATGATCTAAAAAGATATGCAAGTGGAATAAATTATCTAAGAGAAAATAAAATAAAAACCATATCAGACTTACAAGGGCATATAAGCGCCCTAAGAAGTAAAAACTCTGAAATATATAAGACCATAAAAGAAAATAGTCAAAAGATAGAAGACCTTAACAAGTGTTTAGCCTATGCAAAGACTGTAAGAAAAACAAAAGCAACCTACCAAGAATATGAAAGCAAGAAAATATTCAAAGAAAGCTTCTACAAGAATAATCAAAAGGAAATAGACCAATATATAAGGGCAAGAACCTTAATTGAAAAAATTAGTGGAAAGAAAAATTTAAGAGAAAAAGAATGGTTAGGAGAAATTAAAAACTTAGAAGATGAAATCAGTAAATTAAATACAGAGTCAGAAAAAATAAGGGAAAGATACAAGGAAATAAATCATATTAAATATGCAGTAGAAGTAGTCAATGAAGAATATGGTATCGACTTATCAATAGAAATTGACAAGGCAATCAAGAGAGGAGAAAAAGAAAGTATCATAAAAAAGATAAAAGAGTATAAGCAAGATAGTGATAACTTTAATAAAAAAAGACAAATGACCAAAGACTATTACAAAAATCAAGAAAGATAAGACCTGGTAAAAATATCTTATCCAAGCTATAATATGACCAAACAACTAAAGGCAGATCTAGGAGGTAATAGAGATGAATAAAAGGCAAGAGTTAATAGATGAACTCATAAAAGCAGATCAAGACGGAACATACAAAACATATAAAAGCACAGAAGAAATAAAAGCAATGAACAATGAAGAAATACAGATTATATATTCCAACATGAAAAACTATCTATCAGATAAAAGAACACACATAAACTACTAAAGGTGGAAAAGCAAAATAAGAGCAGAAAAACAATAAAAGGTACAAATACCTAAGAAATATATAAAAACATCAAAATAAAGCATTCCACCACCAAGAACAACCAAATAAAAACAATCAAAGGGAAGTATAGAAAAATTAAAGCCTATACTTCCCTTTTTTTATTTCAAACAAAGGAGATAAAACATGATAAACGAAGAAATAAGCAAAGAAGCAGGTCAAGCAGCACAAACCATAATATCATACACAATAAAGGCAGCAAAAGAATCAATCAACTTAGACAAAAAAATAAGAAAAAAGATGAATGATACTTTAGAAAAAGCAAATGGCAACCTAAAAAGTCTTATGGGCGATGAAATGAAAATAAAAGACCTCTACAAAAAAGGACAACTAGAAAATATAAGCATAGATCAAAGCGACCTCAAAGACTTAAAAAAAGAACTAAAAAAATTTGGAGTAAGCTTTTCAGTAATGAAAAACAAAGAAAACCAAAACTATGAAATATTCTTCCAAGCCAAAGACATAAAAGTAATGGAATATGCCTTTAAGCAAGTCATAGCCAAAGAAAATAAAAAAGAAAAAGAAAGTATCTTAAAACAAATAAAGAAATACAAAGACCTATCCAAGAACAAGGATAAGACAAAAGAGAAAGTAAAAAGAAAAGTAAAAGAAAAAGTAAAACCAAACAAAAAAGATATGACCAGAGAAATCTAAGGGAGTAACGAAAAGTTACACCCTTAAATAACCAAAATAACAAGACTTCCGAAAATCGGAAATCAAGAATTTCGATTATCGAAAATCAAGAAAGGAGCAGATATGGCAACAAACAAAAGATATTATTGGATAAAATTGAAAGAAGAATTTTTCACAGACAAAATAAACAGAGGACATTGTCCTTAATGAGTCCAACCCATGTCCGACAAGAGATAGAGATAGATATAGAGATAGATAAAGAGAGAGGGGGAGATAGAAAAGATTTAACATTTTTGGTATAATCACATTAATTAAACTAAATGTGTAATGATAAAATTAGCTTGTTTACCGTAAGCTGATTGTGATAAAAAGATTAAAACTCCCACCATTGGTGAAAGAGATAGAATAAAATAAAAAGAATCAGATTGGAGTGATGAGAATGGATAAAAAAGATTTAGCTATTGTAGGAGATAGTGAATATATAAAAATGCTTGAGAAAATAAAAAAATCATATACAAGCAGGCAACTTAAAGCAGCAGTTTCGGTCAATTCTGAAATGCTAAAGTTTTATTATAGTTTAGGAGAAGAAATTATTAGCTTAAAGGCAGAAAGCAGATGGGGAAGCGGATTCTATAAAAAATTAAGTTCGGATTTAAAAAATGAAATTCCAAATGTTAAAGGATTTTCTGTTACTAATTTAAAATATATGAAAAAATTTTATGAAATGTATTCGCCATTAAATCGTCCACAAGCTGTGGACGATTTACAAATATCTAAAGTCGTTGGAGATTTTAATATGATTTTTAGTATCCCATGGGGACATCAAAGATATATTATGGATAGATGTGAGGGAAATTTGAATAAAGCATTTTTCTTTATATCTAAGACATTAGAAAATAGCTGGAGTAGAGCTGTGCTTTTAAATTTCTTGGATACAGATCTGTTTGAGAGACAAGGAAAAGCAATAACAAATTTCACAAATAATTTGCCTGCAACCCAAAGTGATTTAGCTAATGAAATGACAAGAGATCCGTATAATTTTGACTTTATAGCTATAAGGCAAAATTATGATGAAAAAGAATTGAAAGACGCTTTGATGGATAATATTCAAAAATTCTTATTGGAGCTAGGAACAGGCTTTTCGTTCGTGGGCAGAGAATATAGACTTGTAGTTGGGAATTCAGAAGAATTTATTGATATGTTATTCTATAACATTAAGCTTCATTGCTATGTAGTTGTGGAGGTTAAAATTTCCGCATTTAAACCTGCGGATATAGGGCAACTTGGAACCTATGTAACATCTGTTAACCATATATTAAAGGGAGATGGAGATAATCAAACAATAGGTCTTTTAATCTGTAAGACAAAGGATAATGTATTGGCAAAATATGCTTCTGAAAGCTCAAGAGAGCCTATTGGAATTTCAGAATATCAACTACAAAACTTAATTCCTGAAAGGTTAAAAGGAGCATTACCAACCATAGAAGAAATTGAAAATGAACTAAAATAAATTTTGAAAACATAATAAATGTACGCAAGGCGGTAGAAGTAAAAACTATCGTCTTTTTTTTTTTTTTTTTGAAGAAAGGGAGGAGAGCATGGCAGATAAAAGAATGTTTTCACTAAAGATAGTGGATAGCGACTTATTTTTGGATATGCCACTAAGTAGTCAATGCCTGTATTTTCATCTATCAATGCGAGCAGATGATGACGGGTTTGTAAATAATCCTAAGAAAATCATCAAAATCATAGGAGCAAATGAAGATGACCTAAAAATACTTATTGCCAAAGGCTTTTTGATAGTTTTTGATCAGGGAATTATAGTCATTACTCATTGGAAGATAAATAACTTTATTAGAAAAGACAGATATAAGCCAACAATGTATATAGAGCAGAAACAGCAGCTTTATCAAACGGAAAATGGAGCATATATTTCAGAAGAAAAAGTTGGTTGTCATCTGGTTAACCAAAGGTTGTCAAGTGGTCAACCCAGTATAGGTAAGGGTAGATTAGATAAGGTTAGTATAGATAAGGGGAGAGAAGAACAGTCCACCCCCATCTTTTATGGAGAATACAAAAATGTAAGGCTAAGCAAAGAAGAATATAAAAATCTTAAAGAAAAATTAAACTCACACACAGAAATAATGATAAATAAACTATCAAGATACATGGAAAGCAGTGGAAAGACCTATCAAAACCACTATGCGACAATCCTAAATTGGTATGACAAAGATAAAGACAAACTAAGACAGAAAGGTTTAAATAAAAAAATGAACTATGATGTAGGAGAATCTTTATAGATAAAAAGAGGTGGAAAGCCACTATTAAAGACTTTAAGTCTAAAAAGGTATAAAAGTATGCCAGAGATAATAAAAATGTAAATATGACACTTAAAAGGCGATTAGAAAATTAAAGAAATGCTAGAAGACTTTTAGATGACAATTACCAAGAGGGTCTAATTTTCACTGCTACTTATGCAGTGGGAATTGGACCTTTTTTATATAAGCAAATTCTATTTCAAAATTGGTTACCAAGAAAGGCTTCTTTTCACTGTTAAGTATAAGAGAGTAATTTATAGAATTTTGTTTCATCAAGATAAATATTTTCTGATGGTCAAATTTTAAAAAGATTAATAACTCTCGATAAATTTTGAACCTTAACAATTGAATAGACCAAGACAAGACGTTAATTATTTTTGGAGCGTAATAACCTATCCGCCAAGATCTTTCTGCTGAATAATTTGGAATAACAAGTATTGCTAAGATAAAAGCAAGGGAAGAAGAAAGTGAGCGATAAGTAAGTGTTTGAATATAGGGAGGGATACCCTATCTGCTATGAAGAAAATGAGGATAATGATACTTCTAAGGTTGAAGCCGGCTCATCCGGAATAGAGGCGGAGGTGAGATTCCTATGTTGCTAATCCAAAGCACTTGTCAATGTCGTAAAACTTAATTAAACAAATAATTATTAGATATAAAACTTTAGAGGAGGTATATATTGGACAATGACTGGAATGGATTGGCTGATTTAATAGCAAATCTGATTGCAAAATATGCTGGTGCTTTAGATTTAGATAATCTGCCCGATCCAACGCCAGCAAAAAATCAAGAGATGAAAAATAGTTTTGACATGGCAAAAACACAAATTGAGACGGACTAATAAAAGTGTTATAATATACTTGAAATGATAGTCCAAACTTAAATTCAAAAATCAAAGTTTATATATGATATAGAAAAGATATATTGAGGTTAATGCTATGTCAAAAGAAAAAATAAAAGTATACCTCTATACACGAGTATCTACGTCAATACAGATAGAGGGATATTCGTTAGAGGCACAAAAATCACGAATGAAAGCTTTTGCTATTTACAACGATTACGAAATTGTCGGAGAGTATGAAGATGCCGGAAAGTCTGGCAAGTCTATTGAAGGTAGAAAACAGTTCAATCGAATGATGGAAGATATAAAATCTGGAAAAGATGGAGTATCTTTTGTTCTTGTGTTTAAGTTATCAAGATTTGCAAGAAATGCAGCTGATGTTCTTTCTACACTTCAGATAATGCAGGATTATGGAGTTAATCTTATCTGTGTTGAAGATGGCATTGATTCATCTAAAGATGCTGGGAAACTAATGATTTCTGTTTTATCAGCTGTGGCTGAAATAGAAAGAGAAAACATTCGTATTCAAACAATGGAAGGTCGAATTCAAAAAGCAAGGGAAGGAAAATGGAATGGTGGCTTTGCTCCGTATGGATATAAACTTGAAGATGGAAAGTTGTTTATAAATGAGGAAGAGGCAGTTGCCATAAGGACGATTTTCGATCAGTATGTAAATACTACGATAGGAGCCAATGGGCTATCTAAATACTTAGAGAATCATGGAATTAGAAAAATCCCAAGACAGAATGGAAAGAATCCTTTGTTTGATGCAGGTCTTATAAGAAAGATATTAAAGAATCCTGTATATAATGGGAAAATAGCATTTGGAAGAAGAACTTTAGAAAAAGTTCATGGTACAAGAAATGAATATAAGCAGGTTGAACAAGATGAGTATCTAATATCTGAAGGGATACATGAAGCTATAGTTTCCGATGAAGTTTGGCAAGCTGCTCAGGTTAAGCTAAAATCTCAAGCAAAGAAATATGAGCATGTGAATAAAGGAAAAGATACACGCACACACTTGCTTTCTGGAATTGTAAAATGCCCTATATGTGGAGTGGGAATGTTTGGAAACAAGTGTACTAAGAAAAAGAAAGATGGCACAAAATATAAAGATTTTTATTACTATGGTTGTAAACATAGGCAGATGATAAGAGGTCATAAGTGTACATTCCGTAAGCAAATTAGAGAAGAATTGTTAGATGATGCTGTTGCAGAGGTGATTGTCAAGATTGTAAGTAATCCGAAATTTGCTTCTAAGATGCAAGAAAAAATCAACATGAAGGTGGACACCTCTGAAATAGAAAAGAAATAGATAATTACCAAAAGGAATTGAGGAAGAGTCATTCTACAAAGTTTAAGCTAATTGAGGAAATAGATAATTTAGATGTTGAAGATAAGCATTATAAGAGAAGGAAACATGATTTAGATGATAGACTATATCGTATGTATGACAAAATAGATGAATTAGAATCATCACTAATTGATGCGAAAGCAAAGAAACAGACTATTGAAGCTGAAAAACTTACAGGAGATAATATATATAAGGTTCTGATCTATTTTGATAAACTCTATAAAGTCATGAATGATGTAGAGCGTAGGCAGTTAATTACAGCTTTGATTTCTGAAATTCAAGTTTATGAAGAAAAACAACCTAACGGACAATGGCTAAAATCAATTACTTTCAAGCTCCCAATTATAGACGATGACTTGAATATAAGTTTGGACAATAATAAACAAGTTGAGACTCTAGTATTGCTGTCAAAAGTGGATTAGCAGTTGCTGTTGCGCGCTTTGTTCATTGCGTTTGTCGATTCTGATATGCGCTTGACAACAAGCGTATGTTTCTGTTGCCTTATTCCGTACGTTAGTTGTTGGGGATTGGCATGAATGAGCGTAGAGCAATGAGGTGGATATCCGTCTTTGGTGCCTTGTGTTGTATGGCTCGTGCACCTTGGATTTTGTACGTTCTCTGTTAAGTTTTATATAAATTTTTTTTGAAACAGCTATTTTCACATAATTATGTAAGCGTGTGCTAAGAAAATTCCATGTTACGATTCGTAACGCTTGTGTTCTCGTTCGTTCCTTCTCTATTCATATGTTGCTAGATAACATGTAATTACTCAGTGTGATTATTAATTGCATTACGAGCAAAACAAATAATTATTAAGAATGAAAACTTAATAGCCAATGAAAGGAGTTATACGATGTTGTTAGGAGAAAAAATCAGAAATGCGCGCGTGGAAGCGGGTTTAACTCAAGAAGAACTTGCTGAAATGATTATGGTTTCGCGTGCTGCGGTAGCGAAATGGGAAGGTGGTTTTGGTCTGCCGGATGTTGCAAATTTGAAGGTGATTGCGGATGCGCTGGGTGTTACTGTCGACTATTTGTTGGATAAAGACAATGCAATTGATTTGTCAATCATTAAGAAGCCTATTGATTTAGCGAATTATGGTCTAAATGCAAAATTAGGTGTTCGTAAAAAAATCAAGATAAAGGAACAAATTATTCGCGATGAATATGCAGACGCCGAAATTATTATGCTCACGGTGACGAAGTTTTTTCCAGATTCGTCTGAAAAGTTTATGGATAATTTTATCGGGTGGATTACTACTTTCTTCGATGGTATTCCTTTGTTTTATACGTTTGCCTTCGGTAAAGCAGTAGAGAGTATTGGCAGTGAACAGTATTACTTGGTGAATAAAAAAGGAAAGCAATTTTTTGTGCTGATAACGGATGAGCATATCATTAGCAGAATGATGCGAGTAAAGTTCACTGATAAGAAGATGTGTATTGGGGATAAGGAATTTACGCAAGTTGGTAAGTTGCGTGATAAGTAAAAACCGGTAGTTGATTGGAAATTGGTCAGAAGAATGTGGTTTTTAGTTTTGATTTCCGCATTCTCCTGATTTTTATTTTCCTGGTTTTTTACGTGCTTTTAATGTTTTTGCATGACAGTTGATCAAAAGAAATGAAAACTGCTAAAACTGGTACTGATTCTTTATTAGGAATAGCAATAGCTCTATTAACTCTAGCTAGTGGTTTAGTTTTAATCAAAAGAAGAAAAGACAATAATATCTAAGAATAAATAACAAAGCACTTGGAAGAAACTAACTGAAAATAAAACAAGAAATTTAAACCGAACTAGTAATGATATATAATAAGGATAACGAAATATCTTTTATACAATTTTATTTAGATTGTTGGGAGTAATCATATGAAAAATTTTAAATTTTATATTATAACTACCTTATTGTGGATCTTCATATTTCCTATCACAGGTATATGTGGACTAGCTTTTATGGCAAGTGGAGTTATAACATTAATCGCTGGGATATTTAATTTTGTATTAAAGATGTTTGGAATAAATCTTGGGTTTGTTAGAATGTTTAACTATGATTTTGGAAATTTAACTGAACTCTTTATATGCGTGGCTATAGGCATAATTTTGTATTTTATAGGTGCTATGCTCTGGAAATTAACCAAACAACTATTTAATTGGTCCAAGACACAAAAGTTAGTTTAATGAACTTTTTCCAGTTTTAACATAATAAATAATATGGTGACTTAAATGGCAAAATACTTATCAGAATGGAAATCACTCTCAGAATTAAAAACTGTAACAGATAGATATACCAACTTAGATATATTCAAACAAAAGATACCTTATGAAGTAAAGGCAGAAGGTGATCAAATTTTATGGCGCTTGAACGATAATTTGAATTATCTATATGTTGAGGAACCGAAAAAATTCACGACTCAATTTGGCACTTTTAATAACTATAATAATGGAGAATTTCATAGTTGGCTTGGAGTAAATGATTTTCCTGATATTTCAGAAAGCAGCAATGAAAAATATATTTATCCAAATTATGAAGACAATCTTATTGAAGGGAATTTTTGTGACATGTTTGACCTAGGTGAATATTCATATGCAATTTCTAATCTCCTTCATATGATGGTAGGTCATTTGAAAATTATAAGAATTGACAAAAATATCGATATGCTAATTCTTTATGATAACTATAATAATTCCAACCTAAGATATCTTGGTCGCTGGGTGAATGATAAAGGTATAGTTCTTATAGCAAGTGGATATAGATTTTTTCCTAAACCAAATAATAATTATGAACTTCATGATACAACTATGTTATTTCAGATTGATAAATTAGGAAATTGTAAAATTCTAAAAAGATGGAATTTTGATTTACCAAATGTCAATAGTATTGTTAAAGTTAAAGATTATATATATGTCGGACAAAATGAAATGATCACTCGTGTTAAAATAAATGATGGCAGTCGAAGTTTTTTTGTAGATAATAGCTTAAACTAGTTATTTATTTTTTACTAGTTGTAGGAGGGAAGTTATATGGGAAGTGTTTATTATCTTAAATGTAGTAATAAATCATGCCAATATCAATTTAGTCTAGCTGAAGGTTATAGCATGATGGAATTTTCTAAAAAAATGGACTTACAAGAAGATATATTAGCTGGAAATATATATGCTCCAGAAAAGATCAAAGAATTATTAAAATCTGGTCATCACTTGAGTACTTATGCTACTTTTTTATGTCCTATTTGTAAGGAATGGAAGTCCAGAAAATTACTTTATGTTATCGAAACTGCCATTTCTCCCGATGAAGATAAAATTTTTGACATAAAAGGAATACATTTCCTAGATCCAATACCTAAATGTGGAAGATGCAAAACTGAATTAAAACTTCTTCTTGATCCTCTATCAAGTGATAATTGTTGTCCAAAGTGTGAAACGGGTGTTATGAACATCATAGGTGGAATGGATTATGATTAATAACAATAATTAATTATAAAAGATCAATTTACTATGTAATCAAAATACAGATAAAGGACTAAATTATAGCCTAATACTATTGTTGCTTAATCTAGATTGGTAAAAAAATATTTTAAAGAAAAATGAGGAATCCTGTGAACGAAAAAAACACACAACAGAACAATAGAAATTTTAAAATCAAGATTTATTCAATATTCTGAACGTCATCCTCCAGCTAAATGGAAAGATGTAAAAGAAAAACATACAGATAATGTTTTGTCAGTAATTTACAAGATGGAAGAAACTGGTGGAGAACTCGATTTAATAGTTATGCCAGACGGAAGGATGGCTTACGTTGACTGTTGTATAGAAACATCTAAAGAGAGAAAAGGTCTGTGCTATGATCGAGCAGCATGGGCAAATCGAAAACAGAACAAACTCTTAGGCAGTGCAAAAGATGCTGCTAAAGAAATAGGAGCTACTCTTATTAACGAAGAAGAATATTTTCATCTACAAAGCTTAGGCGATTTTGATTTAAAAGGTCAGATCTGGTTGAACGCTCCTGAAGATTTTCGTCAAACTGGTGATGGACTTTTTGCCAATAAACGTCATGGAAGAACATTTGTATATTATAATGGTGTAGAGAGCTACTATAGCAATCGTGGCTTTAGGACAATTTTATATTTAGACTAAATAGATATCTATTAGAAAAAGAGGTAGACAATGAACAAACTTCTACAAAAAGAAGCAGAAAGATTAATAGAAATAGCATTTGCTGAAGATGTTCCATACAGAGATTTAGCATCAGAGGCTGTATTTAATAGCAAGAGAGCTGAAGTTGATCTTATCGCAAAACAAGATGGAATAATTTGCGGCCTAGAGGTTTTCCAAATGACATTTGAGTACCTCGATCCTACAATTGAAATCGAGTACTTTTGTAAAGAAGGCGATACTATCATCCCTGGTGATAAATTATTAACTGTTAAAGGACCAGCAGCCACATTATTAATAGCAGAAAGAACTGCACTTAACTTCTTGCAAAGATTATCTGGTGTTGCCACCGCAAGTAACAAGCTTGTAAACGCCCTGAAAGATACTGGAATTAAAGTAGTAGATACACGTAAGACTACCCCTGCCTATAGAAATTTACAGAAATATGCAGTAAGGGTAGGTGGAGCATATAATCATCGTTATGGGTTATCTGATTTAATAATGTTAAAAGATAACCATATTCAAGCAGCAGGTGGGATTAAACAAGCTGTAGCTGCAGTCAAAGAGATAGATCCATTTATGCACAAAATTGAAATTGAAGTTGAAAATCTTGAAATGGTAAAAGAAGCTCTAGAGGCTGGCGTAGATATTATCATGCTGGACAATATGGATCATGACACTATGAAGACTGCTATTGAAATTATAGATGGTCAATGTCTAATAGAAGCCTCAGGTAATTTAAGTATAGAAAATGCTCACACATTCTCAGATTTAAAAATTGACTTTATTTCGTCTGGTGCATTAACTCACTCAGCAGGAATACTTGATTTAAGTATGAAAAACTTCAGAATTATTAATTAATTCAACTCTCTTTAGAAGATTTATTGAGTGTGCTAAGCAAAAACCTATATTATGCATCAAACACTACTGGATATGGTCTTAATATACAAGCTAGATATAATTACTACACAGCTAAAAAAAAATGAAAGATATGTTTCAATACTTGATAAAATCCGATAATTTAAGTAAACTTTAGGTAATGTTTAAAGGAAAGGTGGATAGATTGTGAAATTATTTCTTCAAATATCTCCATTGGCAGCTGCCAAGGCAGAATGTGTGTGCAGTCAATTTTTAATCGACTATAAGAATTAAATATTTTGAAAGGAGAAATAATGGAAACAATAGTATCTGCTTTATTAGTTTTTGTCTCTACATCAATTGATTACTTAATTATTTTGACTATTTTATTCGCCAGTCAAGGCAAGAAAGGCTTGAAATCAATTTATGCAGGACAGTATTTAGGTACAGGACTGCTTGTGCTGGTTAGTCTGATTACCGCTTACTTTTTAAATTTTATTCCAAAAGATTGGATTATCGGACTCCTTGGTCTAATTCCACTAGGTCTTGGTATAAGAGCATTTTTTGTGGATGAAGATATTGATGAAGAAGACATCGAGGGTAAAATTTCTGGAAATAGATCAAAAATTTTAGCATATACAAGCTTAACAATGGCAATGGGTGGAGATAATTTAGGAATTTATATTCCCTATTTTACAGGAAAAAGTTTGATTGAGATTAGTATAAGTTTAGTAATATTTGCGTTAGGGATTTTGATTCTATGCAAATTATCTCAAAAACTTGCCTCAATTTCTGCCATCGGAGAGATTGTAGAAAAATATGAAAAAATAATTGTACCGGTCGTGTTTATTGGACTTGGTCTATATATATTGATTGAAAATGGAACGATTAATTATTTCATATCCCTCTTCACAAATTAATAATCTATTTTTTAATTCAGACCTATTAAAGGAAACTTTAGTAGGTCTTTTATGTTACTTAAACTTCTCTTATCTGGGCTCTGGAATATTAGAAGCAGGTATTGTGTGGGGCGTTAAAATAATTGCTATTTTCTTTACTTTGAGTGACTTAAACATGAAAAACTTCAGAATTATTGATTAATTCAACTCATTTCCTTTCTAAAACGCTAGTAAACAAAATAAAACAGAAGGTATCAAAATATTTCAGATTTAAGATAACCTTCTGTTTTTTTATTTCAAATAATACTAAATTAAAAGTACGCTTATATCTTACTCAACTATATGAGCATTATGATAAATTTTATTAACATCATCGATATCATTTAAGGTATCAATCAATTTGTTGAAACTTTCTATATCTTCAGGGTCAGTTAAATCTACATACTCATTTGGAACCATAGCAGTTTCGCATTGATCAAATTCAACGTCTGGCACAATAGCTTCAATAGCGTCTTGTGCTTTACCAAAGTCAGAGAAAGCAGCTTTAACAAGCAATTTTCCATCTTCAACGCCGATATCTAATACATCAACATCGGCTTCTAAAAGATTTTCTAGCATTTTTTCTTCATTATCATAATCAAAAATGAAAAGACTAACTGATTCATAGTTGTATGAAACACTACCAGAGTTTGCCAATTTTGAATTCTTAGCTTTGTTAAAAGCAGTTTTAACAAAAGACATAGATCTGTTAGTATTGTCTGTTAAGCATTCAATAATTAGAGTACAGTTACCAGGACCGAAGCCTTCATATCTAACTTCAGTATAGTTTTCAATTTCTCCACCTTTAGCTTTTTGAATAGCTCTATTAATAACATCAGCAGGTACTTGGTTTGATTTAGCTTCTTGAACTTTGCGTTTCAAAGCTGGGTTCATCTCCGGATCAGGCTCACCATTCTTTGCCGCAATATAAATTTCTTTACCAAATCTTGAATATAGTTTTGTTTTAAAAGCTGCTGTTTTTGCCATTGATGCAGCACGGACTTCATGAGCTCTTCCCATAAATATATACCTTCTTTCATAATTTCTTTAAAACATGGTAAATGATAATCCTATTTGGCTTAATAGTAAAGAAAAACTTAATGCATAGATTCTATTTTATGTGTATTATATTCAAAATATTTTATGTTTTGGAGGTTAGTGTAAATGAGCGAAGGAAAAACAAAATCCTTAAGCAGGTCAGAATTTCTTCAAATAAGTATAATGCTATTTGGGTTATTCTTTGGGGCAGGAAACTTAATATTCCCTGCATTCTTGGGTAATAAGGCAGGAGAGAATACTACTATTGCGTTGATAGCATTCTCAGTTACAGCTATAGTTTTTCCAATTTTAGGGGTATATGCAGTAAGTAAATCAGAAGGGTTATTAAATTTAGCTAATAGAATTAATCCAATATTCTCTGTAATTTATACAACAGCAATATTTTTATCTATAGGTCCTGGTTTGGGTATTCCTAGAGCAGGAAGCATGCCTTTTGAATTGGCCGTAGCGCCTTATGTTCCTGAGAGTTTCAACATAACATTAGCGAGAATTATTTATACATCAGTATTTTTCATCTCAGCCTATCTGTTATCAATTAGACCTAGTAAATTAGTTAAGAGAATGGGCAAAATTCTTAGCCCAAGTTTAATAGTATTAATTATTCTATTATTCATATCTATCTATTTCAAAATCGATGCAAAAATTGCAGCACCTAAGTCAAATTACAGTGACAAAGCTTTTACCACCGGATTCTTAGAAGGCTATAACACAATGGATGCAATTGCTTCCTTAAACTTTGGTTTAGTTATAAGTCAGGCAATTCGTCAGTTTAAAGTAAACTCAGACAAAGCAGTCAAAAAATATAGCTTACAAGCAGGTCTTCTTGCAGGAGCTGTTTTATTCTTGATTTACTCAATATTAAGTTATATAGGTAAAGTAAGCTCAAGCATGATTGATAATCCGCATAATGGTGCTGTAGTTTTAAGTGAAATGAGTAATATCAGCCTAGGAAAATTCGGAGCTATACTATTGGCTGTAATCTTCACACTAGCATGTTTAACAACTTGTGTTGGTTTAATCACTAGTGGTGCTAATTATTTTGATCATTTAACAAAAGAAAAATTAGGATATTCAACCTGGGTTGTAATTTTGTCTTTAACTTCATTCATCACAGCTAACTTTGGTTTGGATATGATCTTAAAAGTTTCAGAGCCGGTTCTAACTATAATCTATCCAGTTTCTATACTCTTAATTATATTGGGTATTAGCCATGATTTGATAGGCTACTCAAGTTTAATATATAAAGTTTCTGCAGCTGTTGCAGTGGTATTACCTACAATTCACGTCCTTGGTAAGATGGGACTTAAGCTTCCTTTGCTAACACAACTAGAAGCAGGACTACCATTAGCCAAAAGTGGATTATCTTGGGTTTTACCTTGCTTAGTAGTAATTGTAATTTTGACAGTTATTGATAAAATCAAAGTTAGAAATAATAATTAGTAAATAATATTTAAGGTTTTCAGAAAGGTAGATCATGGCACTAGTTGAAGCAAGAATAATAAAAATGGAATTACCAAACTTTTCTATAGGAGAAGATGAGAATGGAACACTATACAAGTTTAAAGGTGGTGTTCTGGGCCAACTAGTACTATTGAGCACAAGTAAAAAGAAGGGTAAATACCGCAAAGCTAAATTACTTGAAATCTTAGAAAAATCTGAACTGGAAACCTTAGATAATGAATCTCAATTGAATTTAATGAGTGGTAATAGATTTGACAACATACCTTATGAAAAAGAGCTGGAAATCAAATCAGAAATGTTACAGGAACTCTATTCCCAAATCGATTGGCAAGAGAATATTAAATTAAATCCATCTCCATTAGTTGCCTCATACAGGAACAAAATGGAATACACCTTCGGAGATGAGTATATAGGTGGACCATTAATGCTAGGAATGCACAAAATTGGCCACTTCTATGAAATTACAGATTATTCTGGAGGAACAATTGTAAATTCAGGCTTTGACAAACTAAGAAGATTTACACAAGAATTTTTCAGAAATACAGATCTTAAACATCACCACAAGACAAAGCATGAAGGAGAGTTGAAGTTTTTTGTAATTAGATACTCATTTTACGAAAATGCATTCATGTTGAATTTGGTTACAAGTTCAAGTGATAAGGTGAGTGATAAGATCTTGTCAGATTATGTTAATAAAGTCTTGCAAGTTGATATCGATGGGGAGGTAGTCTCTATTTACCACACAATTTCCGATTCCATTGCTGATGCTATTAAGCCTGATGAGATTAATTTACTTTACGGAAAAGAAGATTTAACAGAAGAGATTAATGGATTGAAATTCAAAATTAGTCCATTTTCTTTCTTCCAACCAAACCCTCTCGGTGCTGAGAATTTGTACAACAAAGCACTTGAATTAGCAGATAATCTTGAGAATAAAACAGTCTTTGATCTCTATTCTGGTACAGGTACTATTTCTCAAATTTTCGCCAAGAAAGCCAAGTCCGTTGTTGGAGTAGAAATTGTTGAAGAGGCTGTTATTAAAGCTAGAGAGAATGCTGAACTAAATAACCTGAGCAATATTTATTTCAGAGCCAATGATGTTCTAGATGAGTTAGATAATTTAACTGATGCTCCTGACATTATTGTTCTCGATCCACCTAGGATGGGGATTCATGTTAGCGCGCTACCAAAGATTGCTGAACTAGGAGCAAATACCATAGTCTATATTTCATGTAACCCTGATACCCAAGTTGAAGATATCTTGTCTTTTAAAGAGTTTGGTTATAAGGTTCTTAGTATTGAAGCGTTTGACCAGTTTCCAAGGACTATGCACGTGGAGTGTGTGACGTTATTGTCCAAACTACAAACTGAACACCTTTTAGATATTGATTAGGTTGTAGCGAGCAGTCAAGATGGTGGGATAGAGCTAATAAATTTTGAAATACAAACATTACTTAGATTATTGAATCAATTCTTCTAGGCATTGTTAGTTAGATTGAATACTTTAAAAGTAAGTTTTAATATAAAAAATACGAAGGTATTGATAAGTCTTGAGAAAATAAAAATTAATTATTAGAAACAAAATAAATTAATTAAGGTAGCATAAATTTGTGGAGGTAAAAATATGTTGTATCATGTATCTAAAACAAGTGATTTAAAAATTATAGAACCTAGAAAATCTACACATAAAATTCCTTATGTTTATGCTATTGAAAATATTGATACAGCCCTATTATTTGGTGCTAAAAAAGATGATTTTGATTTTATATTAGATGAGATAGATGGCAAACCAGCTGTTTATGAATGCTATAAAGATGCCTTCAAAGAAATTTACAGTAATAAAAGTTGCTCAATATATGAGTTAGATGATGAAGGCTTTATGAAAGGCATGACAGGTTGGGAACCAGAATTAGTTTCAGAACATCAAACAGTAGTAGTTAGAGAAATAAAAATTGATAATTTATATGGTTATTTAATGGATGAAGTTAAAGCAGGTAATATTATTCTTAATCTTTATAAAAGTTCAAAAGAATATAAAAGTATGATTTCTAATCATATTCTTGATAGAATAGTTAGGTTTGAAGTTTTAGATGGGAAGATACCTGATAAATTAATTTCTAAATTTCCTAAGCTAATTAACCAACTAGAGAAAATAAATAATGGAGAATATCTTGACTAATAAAATCCAGTATATTTAACTGTCACGACCTATAGAATTTAATTTTAGTATATACGAGTCGGTATTAAGAGATAACACTCGTAAGTCGTTCAAAGAAAGATTTAAATTTTCTCGTTTTCAAAACACGTTTGGATATGTAAATGATAAATTAGTGGAAAAATATTACAAAGAAATTGAATTAATAATGGAGTTGAAATATCCATTTGTCGTAAACTTAGAATAGATTTAATAGTGTGGGGTATATAGAAAAACATAAAACTTAATATGTTTCTGAATACGTACTAGTATAAAAACCCCTATGATATGTTTGGGAAAACGAAAAATGGACTTTTTATCTATAGTGTCGACTCGAGACACGTGGAAGCAGTTGCATTACTAAGTAAAGAGAATGATTAATTGTTGTATAAAGTTAATTTCAACACCTTAATGCTTTATGGTGTCGCACTCAGATTAAAAACTGCTTAAAATAAGAAAGACAATAACATGTGGTTAATATTTGGATTAAGTGCAATTATCTTTACCGTTTTAAACATAATTTGGACATTTAATAATAGCAATAAGAAAGCTAAATGCTTTGGATTCATTAGTCTATCCTTAACAGCTTTGACTGTATGTGCATTTTATAGTGACGCTGCAATGAGAGTTGCCAAGGAAGATTGGGGCGGGCTTATGGATATAATGCCAACAATGAGTAAAGCATTATGGTTCTGTGTTATTTTATCTATTGTGATTAACTCTATTTCTCTTTTTAGAGATAAGGAGTAAGAATACGATTTAGGCTCAAGGTTTTCCGAAAAATATTTATTTTTTTATAAATGATTTTACTTATTTAACTCATCTTATTTTCATATTACTTTAAAACTTTTTTAGCAATTGCATGACATTTGCATGATATAATTACGATATAAATATACCTAATCGTCCTTAACTTATGAGAGTAAAATCTCTGAGATAATTATTAAATATGCTAAGGAAGTCAGATATGAAAAATCAAAAATCTTTTTTAGAAGAATTTAAGTCAATGCTTTTTGATTATAAAGTTATTTATATTTTTATAGCTTATATAATTATATCTTTGCTATCTAGCTTTATAATTGGATATAAACCGATTAAATCATATTACCGCATTAATGATGTTGAATATGCAGATTCTGTTGAAGAGTTGAAAGAACAATATTATGGTATGAATTACCAAGATATTCTTAAAGATATCAATAATAAAATTGTAGAGATCAAAGGATACGAGGATAATGATCTGCTGGAAGCTCTGCAAAAATATATTACTCTTTCAACTGAGTTACAGGGCTTACTTATGAGCAATACTCAAGATGAACAAAAATTAAATGAATTAAGAACACAAGTAGAAGAATCTCGTAAAGAGTATTTTGCTATTTTGAATAAAATTAACGAAGATTTACCGGCAGAAAAGCAAAAAGAAATTAACACTTTAGATGCACTTACACATGCTGTTTCTAATCAAATTGAAGACAGTAGATCGGACACTTGCTATGATTTAAGGAAAGAAGGATTATTACTAGGTATAGGAGGATATTTTGGTAAAAATATTCATTTCATAGCATGGTTTAATGCACTCTTACTAGAATTATTCTTAGGCGCAATTGCATATTTCTATGTTAGGAAAAGAAAAACTAATAGTTCAAATAATGAAGAACAAAACTCACATGACGAAAGCAAAAAATATATCTTGTTATCATTTATATCAATCTCATTATTAATGGCTATATTTATGTTTATCAAACACTTCATAATAGTTAACTTGAGCTTACCTGGTGAAATTAAAAATGTTTATCTCGAGCCCCTTGTTAATAGTTCTGGCAACTTTACAATTATGAATCAATTAACCTTAACCCTTGTATTATCTATTCTTTATTACATTGCAAGGCCTGTTATATATGCTAAAAGAGTTGAAGTTATAAGTTTTCAAAAATCTTTGATTTACTTTATAATTTTCAATCTAATTATGTATCTATTCTATTTCAATGTAAACAATGTTGGATTTGTTGCTTTAACAGGACCAGCTACTTTATCTACATTTGATAAAGGTTCCATTACATTAACATTATTAATTACAATAACAATATCTTCCTATATATCTTATATTTCAGGTAAAAGATTTATTGACAGAAGAAAGAACAGCAAAGCTTCCCAAAATTAAGATAAGACTTTTAATCACATAATTTTAATAGAGATAGAGTAGAGAGGATAATAAGCTACAAGTGAGATAGGATCTAGGAGCACAGTATGAACTGGATAAATAGTTTTGAAATAATATGTTATTTTATCGTTTCTATCTTGCTTATAGATATTCTTAAGAACAAAAAATATCGAGAATTAGGTCTGCTAATTTCTGGAGCTTTGGCAGGATTTGCTTTAGAACTTTTGGCCGTTAGACTTACAGATATTTACTATTACAGTGATGACTTTTTTATAAGCATTGGTGTTGCTCCATATCAATTCCCATTCTTTGGTGGCCTCATGTGGGGTGGAATAACCGTCTGTGCTTTGAGAATAGCTAAGAAATTTAGACTAAGCAATATAATGACAGCCTTAGTATCCGGATGGCTAATAGTCAGCATGGATTTACTTCTCGATGTGATTGCGATTAGATTAGATGGTGGTTTCTGGGTATGGGACGGTCGTCCAATTAATTTAGATATCAATCACCATATGTTCATGAGCGTAATCTGGGTAAACTTTTTGGGTTATATGTTTGAAGTGCCTGCAATAGTTTATATGACTTTAAGAAGCTGCGAAAAAGATAAAACTAAAACAAGATTGAACGTCATAAGATCAATACTGATAGGACTTGGTGGTGTAGCTTTTGTAGGAATCTGTAGTTATATTTCTTTATTCTTAAATGAAATTACTGATGAGTGGTTTGCCTTTGTTGCTTTTGTAACATTGTGGATTTTTGTATTACTAAAACTTGTATTAAGCTTAATCAATCAAAGAAAACACATTATTATAAGTCAGAAGAAGGACTGGACTATTATTATATTTTGGTTTGCTATGTACGCTTATTGTATAGCTGGTTTATTTAAACTAGGGATTATGCAAGCAGTACCTTTATATGGCGCTTTTGCTATTCTATTATTTGTAATGACAATGTCCTTGACGATTGTTGATGTAAGGAAAGGTCACAAAAGAGGATAGTTATGATTTTATTTCGAATTATATAATTAATTTATATTGAGTTTGGAGGCTGTCATGGGTCAAATTATTGAGTTTCAAGAGTATAAAAAAGCCAAGGATAGAATTAAAGAATTGAAAAATGTTCTAGAAGAATTAATATTTGAAAGAGACCATCTTAAATTCGTAGTCTGTGAAAATTTAAAAGCTGAATATTTGCTTAAGTTTGGCAGCCTCGAATATAGAATATACAAAGCATATTGCGAATATCTACGTTTGCGTAGAAAAAGAGAATTAATTCAAGCAAAGAAGAATCGTCAAGAAAAAATAGAAATGGATGAAATTGAAAACCAACTTGATGAAGAATTTGTTGAATATAAAAAGAAGTTAAATGAAAAGATTAATGAAATGAATGATGCCTTAAAACGAGCTGAGTTAGAGGCCTTATCTGATGAAGATTCTAAGACTATAAAAAAGCTATACAAAGGAATTGTTAAAATAATACACCCAGATATTAATCCCTCAATTACTGAAGAACAACAGGAACTATTTTATAAGGCTACTGAAGCATATGAACATGGAGATTTAACTACCATACAGATAATAAACGATATAGTCACCAGTGGAAGTATTGATGATTTGGATTCCATACCTACAAACAAATTGAAAGATGAGGTAAAAAGACTAGAAGATTTGGTAGAAGAAATTAAAACAAACATTGAATTGGTTAAATCGACCCCTCCATACACTTGGAAACCTTTACTAGAAGATGATGATAAAAGAACCAATAAAAAGAATGAATTGGAAGATATTTTAGGCAGCTATGAAGAAGCCGTAAAGACACAAGAAGAATATATAAATGATTTGTTAGGTAGGAAACATGAATGAATTAGTAAAAAAAGAGCAAGAGAATTTAATAGAGTATTTGATAAACCAAAAAACTGGATTAGATTTACCAAAACCTTATGAAAGAGATATTTATCTTTTTGATAGTCATGTAGCAGGGACAAGTTTTATTGAGAATATTGAATCTGTAGTAGAGAAATTAAAGGAAGATGACCGACTGGTTTTTTATCGTGAACCAGACAATGAAATTGATCCACAAGCTATTCGTATAGAAACTTTAGCACAAGAAAAAATCGGTTATGTTCCACGACAAGACAATATTATTTTTTCTAGACTAATGGATGCAGGAAAAGTTCTTTTTGCTAGAGTGGTTGAAAAAGAATTACTAGGTAAGTGGCATAAAATAAACATAAAAATATACCTGCATGAAAGTTAGATAAAAGTTTGTTTTATAATAATTAGATACAGTACAAAAATAAAATCCCTTTCATATTACGAGAGGGATTTTGTTAATCTTTAATTATATTTTAAATTCTTCAAGAAATTTAATCATAAATATATCAGTATTGCTAGGGAGGTAGAGGACCTCGACTAATCCTAATTTAACTTGATGCATTTCAGTTAAAGAAACAACTATCTTAATTTCTTTAGTTAAAGTATTCCCACTATCATCCATAAAACTGATTTTAAATCTCAATTGAGGTTGTTCATTAATATAAACACCAGTTTGAGCATAACTTAGGATTTTCCCTTCAGTGGATTTACCACGTAATAAGAGTTCCCCGAAATCTTTTCTCGAATTAGAAGATGAATTCTCATGGTATTGACTTATTATATCTTGTTCGACGGTTGATGGAAGAATACTTTTTAAGATAAAAATCCCTGAAAGAGGAGCCCATAACCAGGAGGTGAATGGATTTAGAAATCTCCATCCATATCCGTCATTTTGGAAATAATAAGTGACTAGGAAAAGGACTATCATATATATGATATTAAAAAATAGCCATACCCAAGCCCAAGGCCTAGATTTCGTAATATATTCTCCTTCTCCAAATGTGAATGCAGGATCAGAGCCTGTCTGATTTAATTTCAATTCTACAGTTTTACCTGCTTCAAATCTTTTTTCATATTCTTTAGAATCTACAAGCTGAATATTTGCTTTTATTTGACTACCGGCGAGATTTGTAAATATAATTAATAAATTTTTCAAAGGATATCCATCTTGACTACCAATATTTTGACTATCCAATATTTCAGCTTGAGTTAGTTTTCCTGTATCTCGAACTCTTTGATGGTTTCTTGCCATTTTCTTAGGATTTGTTATAAATTTTGAAATCAAATAAGATTGTATTGACCAAAAAACTATTCCTACGACTAAGAGAATTGTTGCAATTATAGGAGTTGTTCTAATGCTTGGAACTGAAATAAAGAATATTGGAAAAACGTACATAAAAAACAATATTAAAACCAACATAATGTTAAGCCCTATCTTTCTCGATTAGATTGCCATCTTTATCAAAAGTCAAATTATAATCTTCTCTTATGCCTTTAACCTTTGTTTTAAAAATTATATCTTCTCCATCTAAGTGAGTACTTATGCTGTCAATTCCAAGGTCCTGATTCATAATATTATATTCTCTATAATCACCCATTTCTTTTAAGACTTCTTTTCCTGTATCTATAATTTTTTCAAAAGCATCATAATTTATATCTGAAAATAAAAGTGAATCTTTCATAGGATCAGTATCAGCAGAAAGTTTTTCAGGATTTACAATCCAATTTCCTATGCTTAAATTATAATAATATAAATCAACCTGCTCAGGATTGTTAGGATTTACAATATAAATATATATACTAGTATCATGAATTCTAAATCTTGTTTGATAAATATAAAAATCTCTAGTACCGACTAATTCAAACAATTTCTCCATTACTTCATCTCGCTTTTTAGTATTTAATAAAAAATTATTTTGGTCGTATTCTTTAGCGATTTCTAGTACTTCTTCTTTTGATAAATAACGATGAATATCATTTTCTGTAAGATATCTTCTAAAATGACTTTTTAGAGAAGTAGGGAATTTATACCCCATTTTTTTCTCAGCATCTTTAAAGATATCTGTAATAAATACTCTCTCATTACTCTTATCTATAAAGACATCTTTTAAATAATTTAAAAAATTTTTATCATCATTATCTTCATCAGAAATTGCTTTTTGTGGCAGGGTAGAAAAGGTATCATCTACAGCTTTTTCAATATACTGACAAGATGATATAAATACAGTTATACCCACAAGTAGTATCAAACAAAAATTCTTTTTCATTTTCTCTCCTTAAAATCAAGTGTTTGTTTAATAATTAAATCTTTTGCGAATATTACTTTTAATACTTTTCCGAGTAAGTATTTTTTCTGTACACTGTACAGAAAGTACAGTTTGTATTTATTATTGAAACTTATACATATTTTCATTATATTCAAAATCAGTTTTAATAGGGTAAAAATGAGATTAAGAAAATGTAAGAAATACGTAATTTTTACATAATTCCAACACAATTTTAATATAGGTATTTTTTCATATTGTTATAATAATTTTACAAAACTTTTTTTGTAAAAAAACAAAAGGTTAAAGGTGTAAATATGAAAGAAACTAAATTAAAAAGTCTGGCAATTTTTCTTGCTTTAATTTTTGTCCTAGTAGGATGTCAAGGGAAAAATAATCCTGACTCTAAGCAAACAAGTAATCAAGAAACACAAAGTTCTACTGAAGAACCAAGTAAAGAAACTGCAAATACTGATACTCAAGAGTCTACTAATGAATCTAGTGAGAACAGTAATGACAAAGAACAAGATGATGAAACATCAAAAAATATAATTACAAACATAGCTAATTTATTTGAAAAATACAATTCAGATCTAAATTATAAAAATAGTAGTTTAGTCGTAGAAGAGCCACAGGATATTAATCAAGTTTTTAGTAGACCTAATGGAGTAGAAGTAGCTCATTCTAAGTTTGTTGACAATAAATTTAACATATCCTATACAAACAATTTAGAAAATAGCGAAAGTGCATTTGAAAACTACGTAAATAAATTAGCTGATATTATAAAAGGTGCAACAAATATTGATCCTGATGATTTCCGTAATAAAGCTATCGCTGAATTTAAGAATTCAAAAGATTTAAATAACGGAATTTTCCAATATGAGCAAAATCTTGAAACCTTCTTTTCTACAGGTGTACAGTGGGGTACTTTAGACGATAAAGAACTTCTTGTAATCGGAAATGTAACTTCTGTAGAAAAAAATAATGAATATAAAGATGCATATATAGAGTTAGCATCTGAATATTTAAATAAAGGAAAAGAATTAGTCGATCAAGATAAAAGCTTGACCTATTACATTTACCAAATGAGTACTGGTTTGGATATGTTTGATGTAGAATTAGATTCATCACAAGGCAGTGAATCCAACAATGATAATCTAGATGGACTTAACAACGGAAGTTTCGAACCTGGAGTTATAAAAACTTATATGGTATCAACTTTATCAGATACTGAATTATTCGGTAAAAATAAAGATGAAGTATATAAAACCACTATTAGATTAAATGGTGCTTATGAGTTAGATTTAAATGATTTCTATAATGAATTTGATAAATCTACTACAAAATTACCTGATGAAGTTAAATCAAAACTTGGTGATATGAAAGCATTAATGAAGAAACAATATGAAACAAAAACTGATATAGAAACTTCACAAGAAAACATGTTGGAAGGTAAAGGTTTCGTATTTATGGCAACAACAAATGTATTTGCACCAACAGATATGGATACTTATCTAGTTATATATACTGACAAAGACGGTAATCTAATAGATCAACCAATCGCTAAATAAGTTTATTGCTAGATTAAAAATCTAATTAATAATTGAGTCAAAAGACCAGAGACAAATAAAATATTTGCCTCTGGTTTTTCTTTTTGCTTTTTAATAAATATTTTTATTATATTAATTTACTCTTTTGTTTAAATACAGCATAATAAATATATATCTTAAATTACTTAAAAGAGAGAAGGTGCATTTGCTATGAGAAAATATTTAAATTATGCAAGATTATACGCAATCGCAGCAATGATAGCTGGTGTATTTTACCGTGAATTTACTAAATGGAATGGTTTCGAAGGTGAGACTATGCTAGGAAAGGTACATGGTCATTTATTTTTCTTAGGGATGCTTGTTTTCATTATAGTTGCGCTCTTTGAAAGATTTGGAAATTTAGACCAATACCCATCATTTAAGAAATTCAAGATAACTTATAATATTGGATTACCTTTTACAGCAATTATGATGATGGTAAGGGGTATAACAGAAGTCCTGAATATTAGTTTAACTAAAGGTATGGATTATACAATTTCAGGCTTAGCAGGTATTGCTCATATACTAACTGGTGTTGGATTAATTTTCCTTTTGAGTACTTTACAAAAATGTGCAAGTGATATTGATAAGAGAAAAGTTGAAACTAAAGCTATGCCAAATAACGCCAAGATCATTTAAATAAAATAAGTCCTAGCTGACATCCAATTCTGGTGATAAAAAATGGAGAAGATATGGACCAAAAAACTGAACTAACATTTATAGAAAAAATTAAATATCAAGCTATACTACTTATTCCTGGTATGAGAATTCTAAAAACAGCATTGGGATTATTTATTATTTCCTTGATTTTTTCCTTAACCCCATTATCTAGAAATAATATAACTCACGCTGCTATTGCTGTAGTTGTTGGAATGCAAGTTGATTTTAAATCCTCATTACAGAAATCTTTAAGTAGAATAAAAGGTACTTTTATAGCAGGTGTCTATGCGTATTTGACTATAAGTTTACTTATTCATTTCAACATAGAGAAAACATCAATTATATATATTTTCCTTATAAGTTTACTTTGCATACCTTTGATCAAGTTATTACTATTTCTAAGGAGTAAAAGTTCTGTACTAATTGCTTGCATTGTATATGTGCTAATCACTCTAGGATCAGCATATGAAAATCCAGCTGAATATGCATTTTTTAGAACTATAGATACAGTTATTGGACTAAGTCTGGCATTGTTTATAAATTGGTTACCTTTTTTAAATACCTTAGGAAAGAAGATAGACAATTTAAAAAATAAAGCTGAAAGAGCATTAAAAATCGAATTATCTTCAAATGAATTTGACAATATATAAGAGCAGTATTAGTTAGAGTAAGCTCAAAATTAAACTGCCCCCAAAAGCTATGTGACCCTTTTACTTGGACTTAAAAGTCAAGTAAAAGGGTCATTTTTTAGTTAAGTTTCACTGCTTAATCAACAAAAGTTCCAAATAAAATGTGTATCACTCGTTACGTTTACACTTGTAAACGTTTTGTAGAATACTAGCAGAATTAATAAAAAAGGTAAGGTAAATATAAAATGAAACACTTTTCTAATACTCAAGAAGACACTGCAAAGCACGCTAACGCTAAGCACAATGAGCATATTAATCATGATCATCATGCGAATCATACAGATCACGATCAACATAACCATCACAACCACCACAACCACCACGATCACCATGATCACCATGACCACAGCCACCACGGAAATTTTAAACAATTATTCCTAATTTCACTTATTCCAGGAATTTTATTAATGCTTATTTCTCCAATGATGGGGATGAAATTACCATTTCAGCTTACCTTCCCATATTCAGATATATTAGCAATTGTACTCGCTACATTACTCTTATTTATAGGGGGCAAGCCATTTTTTAGTGGTTTAATTTCTGAGTTTAAGCAAAAATTTCCAGGCATGATGTCCTTAGTTTCACTCGGACTATCTGTGTCTTATATATACAGCGTGTTTGCTGTTATTCTTCGTTACACTTCAAATGTTGAAGTTATGGATTTTTTCTTTGAATTTGCTTCACTAATATTAATTATGTTATTAGGACACTGGTTGGAAATGAAAGCTGTAGGAAAAGCTGGAAATGCTGAAGATTCTCTGTTAGAACTTTTACCAAAATCTGCACGTTTAGTTCAAAATGATAATACTATCAAAAAAATTAATATTTCAGATATTCAAGTTGGCGATATACTTGAAGTGCAATCTGGAGAAGGGATTCCAGCCGATGCAAAAATTATTGAAGGTGAGACCAGAATCAACGAAGCTTTATTAACTGGTGAAAGCAAATCAGTTTATAAGACTATAGGAGACCAAGTCATTGCTGGATCAACTAATGGTGATAATAGGATAAAAATTCAAGTTAATTCAGAACAAGATAAATCTTATATTTATCAGATCAAAAATCTATTAAAAGAAGCCCAAAAACAAGGCTCTCGCGGTGAAAATTCAGCCAATAAAATTTCAGGATATTTATTCTACATATCTATTTTTGCTGCATCGGTTTCATTAATTGCATGGAGTTTTGTTGCTGATTTTCCTACAGGTATTATGTACATGGTAACAACCTTAGTTATTGCATGCCCACATGCCTTAGGCTTGGCTATACCACTTGTAATGGCTAAATCTTCTTCATTAGGTGCTAAGCATGGTATTTTACTAAAAAATAGAGAAGCTTATAATATCGCCGAAAAATCAAACGTTATAGTCCTAGACAAAACAGGAACTCTAACCGATGGTAAGTTCAAAATAATGGACTTAGAAATTCTAAATGATAATTATAACGAAACAGAAATATATGGTTTATTAGCAGGTATTGAGTCTGGATCTAGTCACCCCATTGCTCAAGCTATAATTAAATATGCAGAAGATAATAATATTAAGGTAGCTCAATTCGACTCAAGTGAAATCATTAAAGGTAAGGGAGTTACTGGTAAATATAAGAACTCAAACTACGAATTAATAAGTTTAAACTCTTTCAAAGATAATTTATATGATGAGAGTTTAGAGTTAAGCAACGATGAAGCGTATACAAGCTCTGTTTTGACCAAAGACAACGAGGCGATTGCAATTATCTCTCTTGGTGATCAAATTAAAGAAAGCTCATACTCTTTAATTAAAAGCCTTAAAGAAAATGATCTAGAGATTATTATGGCTACTGGTGATAATGAGGCTGTTGCTAAATCAGTAGCAGATAAATTAGGTATTAAGTACCTAGCTCAACAAACTCCTGAAGATAAATATGCATTAATTCAGAAACTTCAATCTGAGGGCAAGAAGGTTATTATGTTAGGAGATGGTGTCAATGATGCCCCAGCGTTAAAGTTAGCTGACCTTGGTGTAGCAATTGGCACTGGTACTAAAGTTGCACTTGACTCAGCTGATGTTATCCTACTAAACTCAGAGCCTAATGATCTTGAATCATTTATTAAACTTTCTCATAATACTCAGAGAAAAGTTAAGCAAAATCTATTCTGGGGAGCTGGATATAATTTCATAGCAATACCACTAGCAGCCGGAGCTTTAGCCTGGGCAGGAATTACTATAACCCCAGCAATAGGTGCAATATTAATGTCTTTATCAACTATAATAGTAGCTATTAACGCTATGAGCTTAGATTTAGAATAAAATTGGAGTATTATCAATGGATACAAACTTAAATAAAATTGAAAGTAATATGTCAGAGGCAGAATGGCAAGTCATGCGAGTTATTTGGGCTCACGAGGGTTTATCAAGTTCTCAAATAATACAGAACTTATCACCTGATTTTGATTGGAAACCTGCTACTATCAAAACTCTTTTAAATAGGCTATTAAATAAATCCTATCTCAGAGTAGAAGCAGAGGGAAATAAGTATCTTTATTTTTCAAATATATCTGAACCTACTCACTTAGCAAATGAGTTAATTTCAATATTCAACAATGCATGTACAAAGAAATACGGAGATTTACTAAATAATCTTCTAAACAATATTGAATTATCAAAAACGGATATAGCAGAATTAATCAAAACATTAGAAGCAAAAGCAATATCTGCACCTGAGGAAATTATTTGCCAATGTAATCCAGGGCAATGTAATTGTTAAAATGACTCTCAATATTTTTTAATCTCTGCTAGAATGTATCTCGATTTTGTTTTTATCCGAGTAAAAAATAAAAAAGAAAAGGGAAAATTAGGGAAGACATGCAAACCAAAAATATGACCAAGGGCAATGTCCTAGAATTATTATTAAAATTTGCTATACCTTTATTCATAGGTAATATATTTCAGCAGTTATATTCCATATTTGACACAGTTGTATTGGGTTACTCAATTGGTGATCATGCAATTGCTTCGGTTGGAGCCACCTCAGCTTTAGCTGGATTGATTATTAATTTCTCTATTGGTTTAAACAATGGATTTGCAATCAATATTGCCAATAATTTCGGTTCCGATAACTTAGAACAACTTAGAAAAAGTATAGCTTCAACTATTTCTCTTAACCTTATTATTACCTTGGTAATATCAGTATTATCATCAGTTTTTATGAAACCAATACTAAAAATGATGAATGTTCCTGAGGCTATTTTTGATGATGCATATATTTATATTATTATACTTACAATAGGTATGATAACCACAATTATGTATAACATGTTTGCCGGAATTATGAGAGCTTTTGGTAATTCTAAGTCACCACTATTCTATTTAATTATTTCTACAATATTAAATATCATTCTAAACTTACTGTTTGTTGTAGTTTTTAAATGGGGCATAGCTGGTGCAGCTATTGCAACTGTAGTTTCTCAAGGTATTTCAGCGGTTCTTGCTGGAATTAATGTATATAGAAGCTATAGAGTCTATTTACCTTACAAAGAAGATTGGAAATTTGAAGCTGCAACTATAAAAGAACTACTGTCTAGTGGTTTTGCTATGGCACTAATGTTTAGCTTTATTGATCTTGGTTCTGTAATTTATTCAAGTGCTGTCAATAATCTAGGTGATGTAATTATTACAGCTCATGCAGCCTCTAGAAGAATTATTATCATGTTTGTTATGGTTATATCATCCATTGCAACTGCTAACTCAACTTTCATCAGCCAAAACTGGGGAGCAGGTAGAATGGACCGAATTGAAGAAGGTAATAGAAAATCTCTATATCTAGGATTTATTTGGTCTGCATTTACATTACTTGTTGCAATTTTCTTTGGTAAGCAATTTGTTGTCTTAATAACAGATACATCTAATCCAGAAATCATTAATGTAGCATCATTTAATTTCCTAACACACGCAAGCTGTTTTGTACCATTAACAATATTTATAATTTATAGAACTGCGTTACAAGGTGTAGGAAAAAGAGCTGCTGCATTAGTTTCAAGTGGCATCGAGTTAGCTTTCAAGATAGTATCTGGGTTTATACTTATACCTAGTTTTGGTTATAATGTTGTGTATTTCACAGAACCAGTAATATGGATAGCATGCACCATTTACTTGATCACTTACAGCAGAACTAAGAAACCACTTTCTGTAGATAATAGGACAGTAGAAACTAATAACTAATAAGTTAATGATGATCACATACAATTTTAAGGAAAAAATATGAACGATAATTTTTGGAAAAATTTACCTAAACCTTTTTTTGTACTTGCACCTATGGAAGATGTTACTGATTCAGTTTTTCGTCATGTAATTGCAAAAGCTGCTAGACCAGATGTTTTTTTTACTGAATTTACAAACAGCTTAAGTTACGTGCATTCTGAGGGTAGAGATAGCTTAAACGGTAGATTGTTCTATACAGATGATGAGCAGCCTATGGTAGCACATGTTTGGGGTGATAATCCAGACACTTACTCAGCTATGAGTATTGGTATGGCCGAAAGAGGATTCAAAGGCTTCGATATTAACATGGGTTGTCCTGCTAAAAATGTAGTAAAAAACGGTAGAGGTGCAGGCTTAATTAAGAGACCAGATGAAGCTGCTGAAATTATTCAAGCTTCAAAAATCTCAGGTCTGCCAGTTAGTGTAAAAACTAGACTCGGATATTCTAAAATTTCTGAATGGAAACCATGGTTAAGTCATATCCTTGAACAAGATATTGCTAATCTAGCAATACACTTAAGAACTAAAAAGGAAATGAGTAAAGTTCCTGCTCATTGGGAATTAATACCTGAAATAATAAAGCTCAGAGATGAAATTGCTCCTAAAACACTAATTACTATAAATGGTGATATCCCTGATTACAAAACAGGAATGGAACTTTACCAAAAGTATGGTGTTGACGGTATCATGATTGGTAGAGGTGTATTTAAGAATCCTTTTGCTTTTGATACTGAGGGCAGAGAAAGATCCTACCAAGAATATATCGATCTTTTGTATTACCACTTGGACACTTATGATAAGTTAACTTTGGAAGAGCAACAACTAAGTAAAATTTTGAATAGGTTTTATAAGATCTATATTAAAGAATTTAAGGGTGCTAGTGACCTTCGAGTTGCTTTAATGGACACTAAAGATACTGCATCAGCTAGAGATGTTCTAGAAGACTTTTTTGCGAAAAATCCTCATGTGCTAGAAGCTGAAGATGAAGTATAATTGACTATAAATTTTTACTGTGATAAGATTCTTGCACAATAATTAGGTTTTGGAGAGTTGGCTGAGTGGCTTAAGGCGCACGACTGGAACTCGTGTAAACGTTAGTAGCGTTTCGAGGGTTCAAATCCCTTGCTCTCCGCCATTGTTAAAGCTAGTAGTTTTTTACTAGCTTTTTTATTTTCAGCAAAATCCATTACTAAAACACAAAAGATTCGCAAAAGATTAATATTTTACTTTATCCAAGATACATTATTAAAAATTATTAATGATAAAATTCTAAATATAAAATAAATTTTTACAAAGGAGAAAGAAATATGATTATTTATGGAACTCAAGATTGTTCAAATTGTATAAGCGCGAAAGAAGAATTAGATTCATTAGGTATTACTTATGAGTTTTTAGATCTAGCTAAAACAAAGAATCTAAAGGAATTTCTTAAATTGAGAGATAGTATGGATATCTATAAGCCAGTTAAAGAACGTGGTGCAGTAGGTATCCCAACATTCATCTTGGATGATGAAAGCATTACTATAAACTTTGATGAAGTTAAAGAATTCTATGGTGCTTAATCCAATTTATTTTTATAAAATATCAATTTTATATCAGAAGAAAACTACTCAAATTAGCATAATAATAGGCTTGCTATAAGTTTTCTTCTGTGATATCATGCTTAGCGATTATTACACACATAGTCTGTTGTCCTGTGCGTAAATTTAAAACGTAATATTTTTTTACAGACTATGGAGGCATAACAGGAGGTAGAGAATATGTCAGTTATATCAATGAAACAATTGTTGGAAGCTGGTGTACATTTTGGACACCAAACAAAAAGATGGAATCCTTTGATGAAACCATACATCTATACAGAGCGTAATGGTATTCACATCATCGATTTAGAGAAATCCATCAAGATGGTAGAAGAAGCATATGATTATGTACGTTCTATCGCAGAAAACAATGGAAAAATCCTATTTGTAGGTACAAAGAAACAAGCTCAAGACGCAATTCGTGAAGAAGCTGAAAGATGTGGTCAATACTACATTAACAACCGTTGGTTGGGTGGTACTTTAACAAACTACACAACAATCAAAAAGAGAATTGCACGTCTTAAAGAATTAGAGCAAATGGAAGAAGATGGTACATTTGATCTTCTACCAAAGAAAGAAGTTTCAGGTCTATTACTAGAACGTGAAAAACTAGAGAAAAACTTAGGTGGTATCAAAGACATGAATGGTCTACCAGATGCATTATTCATCGTAGATACAGAACATGAAGATATCGCAGTAAAAGAAGCTCAAAAACTAAATATCCCTATCATTGCAATTGTAGATACAAACTGTAACCCTGAAGTTACAGATTACGTTATCCCAGGAAACGATGATGCAATTCGTGCTATTAAATTAATCGCTGGTGTAATGGCTAACGCAGTTATCGAAGGTAGACAAGGTTTCCAAGATAATGAAGAAGCAATCGCTGATGAAGAATTAATGGCTAACGAAGGTGATGATTCAGAAGATTTTGAAGATTACGAAGATGAAGAAGAATACGAAGATGATGAGTATTCTGATGATGAAGAATAATTTTCGTAAAATCTAAGATTCATTTAAAAGTTAAACTAAAAATTACTATACATAGGAGGTATATATGGCAGAGATTACAGCAAAATTAGTAAAAGAATTACGTGACCGTACTGGTTCAGGTATGATGGACAGCAAGAAAGCTTTGGTAGAAACTAATGGTGATATCGAAGCAGCAGAAATTTGGCTAAGAGAGAATGGTATTCTTAAAGCAGCTAAAAAATCTTCAAGAGTTGCAGCAGAAGGTGTAATAGATGCTTACATCCACGCTGGTGGTAAAGTTGGTGTTCTTGTTGAAGTAAACTCAGAGACAGACTTCGTTGCTAAAAATGAAAGCTTCCTCGACTTCGTACACAATGTTACTCTACAAATTGCTGCTATGAATCCAAAATGGGTAAGCAGAGAAGAAGTTCCAGCAGAAGTACTAGAACAAGAAAGAGAAATTACAAGAGCTGAAGCTTTGAATGAAGGTAAACCTGAAAAAGTTGTAGATAAAATTGTTGAAGGTAGACTAGAAAAATTCTACGCAACAAATTGCTTATTAGAGCAAGCTTATGTAAAAGACGAAGACAAAACAATCCAAGACCTATTAACAGAAAAAATTGCTGAAATTGGTGAAAATATAGTTATCAGAAGATTTACTAGATACCAATTAGGTGAAGGTATTGAGAAAGAAGAAGTTGACTTTGCAGCAGAAGTTGCACAACAATTAGGCAATAAGTAGTTAGTAAAATTTAATTATCAAGACATCTCTTACAAAAAGAGATGTCTTTTTTTGTGCAAATTTTTCTAATTTTAAAATAAACAATTAACAGATATTTTGAGAGTTTTTTTATGGTAAGATTATATAAGCAAACTAGTAGGAGTAAACTATGAGTAATTTAAAATATAATAGAATTCTACTTAAGTTATCTGGGGAAGCTTTGGCCGGAAATTTAAGTAAAGGAATAGATTCAAACACAGTTAAGTCTATTATTGAAAGTGTCTGTGATCTTCATGATTTAGGTGCTGAAATTGCTATCGTTGTCGGTGGCGGTAACTTTTGGAGAGGTGTCCAAAATAATGATATCGAAAGAGTAACTTCAGACCATATTGGAATGCTAGCAACATGCATGAATGCTCTATACGTCTCTGATATGATAGAAAAACATGGCAAAAAAACTAGAGTATTAGGCGCTATAGAGATGAAAGAAATTATGGAGCCTTTCATTAGAAGAAGAGCTGTTCGACACTTAGAAAAAGGTAGAATTGTTATTTTCGCAGCAGGAACTGGTAATCCATACTTCTCAACAGATTCAGGAGCTGCCTTAAGAGCTGCTGAAATTGATGCAGATATTATATTTAAGGCAACAAATGTTGATGGTGTATTTGATAAAGACCCTAATAAATTCTCTGATGCCAAGTTATATAGAAATGTTACTCATGAAGAAATCTTACAAAAGAACCTAAAAGTTATGGATGCTACTGCAGCTGCATTATGTAGAGATAATGATATTGATATTGCAGTATTTAATTTATCCGATCCACATAATATAGTTAAACTAGCTCAAGGCAAAGACGTTAATGCAACATTAGTCAACAGTTAGTTATAACAATATAAAATGGTGATTTTTAGCAAAAATTTACTTTGATAAACATTATAAGATTAAAATTTTGGAGGTTGTTATGGCAGACTTTAATGTTAATGATACAAAAGAATATGAAGATAGAATGCAGAAAAGTATAGACTTTTTGCAGGATGAACTTAATAATATTCGTGCTGGTAGAGCAAATCCTAGAGTATTAGATCAAATTACGGTAGATTATTATGGAGTAGCAACTCCATTAAATCAGGTAGCTTCAATTACTGTACCTGAGCCAAGACAATTATTAATTCAGCCTTGGGATAAAACTCTTCTTGAAGAAATTGAAAAAGCTATTTTGAATTCAGATCTTAGCTTGAACCCAAATAATGATGGCGCAGCCCTACGTCTACATTTCCCAACTCTAACAGAGGAAAGACGTAGAGACTTAACAAAACAAGTTGATAAGCTTGGAGAAGAAGCTAAAATTTCAATACGTAACCTTAGACGTGAATATTTAGACAGAGCTAAGAAAGCAGAAAAATCCTCTGAGATCTCAGAAGATGAGCTACGCTTAGCAGAAGAAAATATCCAGAAATTAACTGATAAATATACTGAAAAAGTTGATGAAAAGGTTAAGTCTAAGAGCGAAGAATTAATGGAGATTTAATTCAAATTAACGGCGATAATATAGTGCAGCCGCTAGAACGGCTGCATTTATTATAATTAAAACTACAGCAAGGTCATTTGATAGCAGGTATTAAAATTTTGGAAAATCAATTCATCTCAACATTTTTTAATAGAAATAAATCAAACTCTGATAGTGAACAAATTGGATCAGAAGATCTAGAGTCTTTTGATGATATTATTGTTCCTGACCATATTGCCATGATTATGGATGGCAATGGACGTTGGGCAAAACAGAGAGAGTTGAGCCGTTCTGAAGGACATTTGGAAGGAGCTAAAACTTTATACTCCATTGTTGATTTTTGCAGAAAAATAAACCTCAAGTATTTGACAGTTTATGCTTTTTCTACTGAAAATTGGCTTAGACCAAAAAGCGAAGTTAATTTTCTAATGTCTCTTTTAAAGAATATGTTTAATAAATATATTAAAGAAATTGTTGATGGAAACATTAGAGTTAGAATTTTAGGAGACAAGAATAATATTCCAAAAGCTACTTTGAGTATTATTGAAAAAGCAGAAAAACAAAGTGAAAATAACACAGGCTTACAGTTTATTATTGCTTTTAACTATGGTGGTCGTAGAGAAATTGCCAATGCAGCTAAAGAAATAGCAAAAGCATATTCTAATGGTGACATTAGTTTAAATGATATAAACGAAGATAACTTTCACAACTACCTCTATCTTCCTGATGTCCCTGATCCAGACTTAATTATACGATCAAGTGGTGAGATGCGAATTTCTAACTTTTTACTGTGGCAATTAGCATATTCTGAGTTTTGGGTTTCCGATATACTTTGGCCAGATTTCAAACCAGAAAATCTAGTAGAAGCTATTAGGGATTTTAATAATAGAGATAGACGTTATGGAGGTATTAAATAATGGATAATCCAATTAATATACAGAGTGATAATAAGAGATACTCAACAGGAATAATTTTATTTTTAGTGTTCAGTGTTTTCTTTATTGCATCCATTTGGGTAAGATGGATTTTTATTGCTTTTTGTTCATTATTACTAGTAGTAATGACTATCGAGCTGACAAATGCCCTTAGGAAAAATTTTAAACCGCTTTATTATATTCCTATTCTTGTAGCTAGTTTTACAATGCTTGCACCAACAATAATTTGGTGGCAATACAAAGATCTAACTAACTGGTACTTGCTGAATAATAGTAACCTACCACTTGATGCTAATTGGCAGACTAATTTTATTTGGTTGTTAGCATATGGAGCCTTAACTTTTATTATTGCTTTTGTTTTAGTTTCTACACTTAATGTTGTTATTAGAGTTGTGCTTAAAGGACCTAACCATCTTCCACATGCAATTGCTGAGAATACTAGTGCACTTTATGTAGCTATTCCTATGGTCTCTATAGTATTATTTACCTTTGCTGTACCAAATGGATTTATTTGGTTAGTATTGGCACTAATAACACCTATGATTGTTGATATTGCTGCATATGCTACAGGCAAGTACCTTGGAAAAACTCATATGCTTCCAAAAGTAAGTCCTCATAAAACTTGGGAAGGATTCTGGGGTGGTACTTTGGCAGGAACATTATTCACTTGTATATATTTCATGATATTCTTCACCGGGAATTCACCATTACAAAGCATTGGCAAGAGTAGTTTATTTGGCCTAGTTGCAGGTTTGATTCTGAGTATTAGTTCACAACTTGGTGATTGGCTAGCTTCAAGTTTAAAACGTTGGTGTGATCAAAAAGATTTTGGTGATATTCTTCCTGGTCATGGTGGTGTATTAGATAGAACTGATAGTATTATTTTCTCAGTACCAACTGCTTTAATATTAGCAATTGTTTTCTATCTTTTGAAACACTAGAACTTACTAGTAATAATTAACTTACTGATTTACCTAGAATGGAGTTAAATAATGTCTAAACTATTTGGCATAATAATTGGTTTGCTTATTTTAAGCTTGATTTTAATAATTCATGAAGCAGGACACTTCTTTGTTGGACGTAAACTTGGATTCAAAGTAGTTGAGTTTAGTATATTCATGGGTCCAAGACTTTTATCTTGGGAAAGAAAAGGTGTGCGCTATTCAATTAAAGCTATTCCTCTTGGAGCATCTGTAGAATTTGCTGGTGAGTACAGTGAAGAAGGTGCTGCTCAAAATATAGAAGGAAACTTTTTTTCACAAGCAATTTGGAAACGTGCACTTACAATGCTTGCAGGTCCTTTTTCTAATTTAATAGCGGCATTTATAGCTTTTATTTTATTATTCTCAATTAATGGATTTTTTACTACTACAATTGAATCAGTAGATACCAACAGTTTAGCAACCTCTGCAGGAATACAAGCTGGTGAAGAAGTCTTGGAGTTTAATAATTATAAGGTAAACACAGACTTTGACTTAAGAATTTCTTCATCATTTATTGATGCAAAAGAAAATTTTACTATAAAAACAAAGACTCCTAATGGAGAAATTAAAACTTATAATATCGAACCAAAAACTGAAAAGACTTATAAATTAGGTGTTCAGCTTAATCTAGATGAAGATAATAGTCTATCGATTGCAAAGATTGATAAAAACTTCAATCCTGACGCTAGTAAATTTGTACTTGGTGATAAGCTTCTAGAAGTAGAGGGCGAAAAAATTACTGCAGACAATATGCAAAGTTTATTGCATAAACATGGAGAAAGAGGCTCTGTAGATATTAAGGTATTACGTGGTTCAGACACTGTTTCACTTAATATTAAATTAGCTGAAGCAGAAAATATATTACCTTTAGGCCTAGAACTAGAGAAGAACAATAATGCCTTAGGTATTGTGCCTCACGCAATAAGTTATATGTGGTCTTATACCAAAGGTACTGGTGCAATTCTAGGAAAAGTCATAACAGGAAATCTTCCTGCTAGTGATGCTTTGACTGGTCCGGTGGGTATAATAAGTACTTTGGGTACCGTTGCGACTCAATCAAGTGTCAATCTTGGTATTAAACTATTAAACTTATTATCACTATTTGCTTCAATATCATTGGCTCTAGGTATTGCAAACCTTATCCCAATTGTACCTATGGATGGTGGACAGTTAGCATTATTATTAGTAGAGAAAATACGTGGTAAGCGTTTAAGTGTAAAAGCAGAAAATATAATTACCATTATTGGTTTAGTTATTTTTATGTTATTGTTTGTATTTGCATTAGGAATTGATATAGGAAGGATATTTAAATAGAAATGCTAAAAGAAGAAAGAAATACTGGTGGCAATCAAACATTAGATATTTTGATCAATATTTTAGCTGAGCAAAGCAATACTTTTCCTGTAAATAAATATGAAAATAAATCCAATCTCAATCATGGTCTTATTGAAAAGCTAAAAGAATGGTCACATTCAATTAGTCGCTTTGTTGTTGCAGGTAATTCATGCAATATTTATATTAATTCTTATAGCAGTGTTGCAAGTGAGACTTTAATAGCATCTGAAAAAATCTTATCAAAGTACCTAAAGGTTACTAGTGTAAACCTATGTTTAAACTTACACAAAGAACTAATGTTGTCAGATAATTTTCTTGCTAGTTTTTTACCATGGGCAGGGGAATACATGATTCATCAAGATTTTGCTGTATTCTCACTATTGCTTAATGATATTAAAGCTAAATCAAAATCTAATTTAATACAATTGAGTGTTAGTGCAGCTCAAAGAAAAATTTTCAGCCCTGATAACTGCAAACTTATCGAGGATTTCTACCTTAATAGATTAGGTATTGAAGTACAGTTAGACATAAATGTAGACAATCAAAGAGATTCTGCTACTTCTATTTTCAATAATTTAAGAGAAGAGTCTTTTTATAACTTCACGCGTGAGCAATATAATCAAAGTATTGAAGAAGACTTACTTGCTGGTAGTAAAAAAGTTATCAAAAAAATTGATGAACATGGTGATCTCATCTCTGAAGTTATTGAAGTCAAAACAATTCCAGGTGACAAAAATGCTGAGGATAATGAGTTGCCAACAAATACTAATAGTTCAAAGAGAAATAAATCTAATTCGTCTCAAAAAGACAATAAAAAGAATTCTTTTAGAAGATCACCGAATCATGTATACGGAAGATTAGATTCAAGACTTGAATTAATTAAAGACTTACGTACTTTAGACTCAGAGTCAGGTAGGGTAAGTGTTTATGGTAAAGTTGCATTTTACGAAGAGAAATTAGTAAGTAATAACACTAGAGTTTTAATTAAGTTTGCAATTCATGGTGAATCCGGTGCTTTAACATGCCTACTTTTCTTGAATGATCCTGCTCAAGCTGAGAGTTTTCATGACAAAGTAAAAGATGGTGTCTACGTACGTGCAGATTTAGATGTTAGTTACGACGGTAAGTTCACTAAAGATCTACAAGGTTTTGTTCGTGGTATTGAGTTAGCGGAAGGACCTGTACCTAGAAAAGATAATGCCCCAGTTAAACGTGTTGAATTGCACATGCACACAAACCTCAGTGAACGTGATGGTATTAGTAGAACTCGTGACCTTATAAATCTTGCAGATAGTTTCAACATGCCTGCTGTAGCAATTACCGATCATGGGGTTGTACAAGCCTATCCAGAAGCTGCTGATCAATTAGCTAAACTAAGAGCACAAGGAAGCCAAATGAAGCTTATTTACGGCTGTGAAATTTACTTCATGGACGATGGAGATGCTGTTGCCTATGGATTTAGAGATCTTGATATAGATTCTAGAATTGTTGATGTTCGCATTATAACTACTGGTGACAATGTCAAAACAGACAGAATTCTGGCTTGTTATGCTTTAGAGTTTGTTCGCTCAGCAAATAGTAGCACATTTGAAGCTGGAAATAGATTCATGACATATTTTAATCCTGAAATTGACTTAAATCCAGAAATGTTATCTGAGTTGAATATAAAGAAAGAAGACATTGAAACTGCACCAAAATCTTTGGAAGCTGTATCAATGCTTCACGATTTTATTGGGGATGCTGCTGTCAGTTCAGAGCAAGGTCTTGATATATTAGGTTTCTTGCGCTACGAAGCATATAGAACTCCGAATTATGACGACCCAAGAGATAAGTTTAATCCTACATTTATTGATATACCTTCAGTTAAAAGAATATTTGCAGAAGAAGTAAGTGCAATACCTAAAGAAGACTTTGCAACGGCAGAAGAACTTCCTGAGGTTTATCGCAGTAATTACTCAAGTGCATTAACTTTTATAAAGGTATGGGAAAAACATGATTTTATACCACTTAGAGAGTTAAATATTCTTGCAGGACAAGACAGCTTTGCAAAAGTTACTGAATACAAGAACAAACCATATCATGGAATTATCTTGGTACAGGATGCACTAGGACTATATAATCTTTATCGATTAATATCTGAATCTCATGTCAGATATTTTAAGAATCGTCCTAGAATGCCTAAGAGCTTAATAAAATATTTAAGACAAGGAATGTTCTTGGGAACATCTTGTGAAGCAGGACAAGCTCTAAGACGAATTAGACAAATTTACATAGAAACAGAAGGTGACTTTGAAAAATCCAAAGAAATATTAAAAAATGATCTTAATATTCAAGAAAAAATGGCAATATACGATTATTTAGAAATTCAACCTTTGGGTAATAACCTATTTATGTTAGATAAACCAAATAACTATGTAGACAGTCTAGAGGATATTATCAACCTGAATAAACTTGTTCTTTATCTAGCTGAACTCTGTGGCAAAATGGTTGTTGCTACTTGTGATGCGCACTTTTTAAACAAAGAAGATGTTATATATAGAGAAATTCTACAAGCATCGGCAGGTTTTGATACCAACGAGAACCCAACTGTACTTTATCTACGTACTACTGAAGAAATGCTTAAAGAATTCTACTATCTAGATGATGACTTGGCTTACGAAATTGTTGTTACAAATACTAATAAAATAGCAGCACAAGTTAGTGAGGATATTTTGCCATTTCCTCCAAGTAACTATCCACCTGAAATTGAAACTGCACCTCAAGAGGTTAAATCAATTACTTGGGATAGATGTAATGAACTTTATGATGGCAAGGATGGTATACCTGAAATTATCACATCAAGGGTGGAGAGAGAGCTAAGCTCTATAATAGATAATGGCTTCAGTGTTATGTATTATATTTCTCATAAGCTTGTTAAACACACTAATGAGGATGGATATATTGTCGGCTCTAGAGGATCTGTTGGATCATCCTTTGTAGCTTACTTATGCGGTATTACTGAGGTTAATCCATTACCACCTCATTATGTCTGTCATAATTGTAAATACTCAGAATTTACTGATCCTAATGCTTATGGATCAGGCTTTGACCTGCCAGAAAAAAGCTGCCCAGAATGTTCTGAATTATTATTTGGTGAAGGGCAAAATATACCATTCGAAACCTTCCTAGGATTTAATGGTGACAAAGAACCTGATATTGATTTGAACTTTTCTGGTGAGTATCAGCCTTTTGCCCATCAGTTTATTATTGATATGTTTGGTGCTAGCCATACATTCAGAGCAGGTACTATCACTAGTTACGCTGAGAAAAATGCCATAGGTCTAGTTAGAAATTATGCAGAGAAAACAGACACTTTTATGACTAAAGCAGAAGCAGAAAAACTAGCTCTGGGTTTAAACGGTATTAAGAGAAGTACTGGTCAACACCCTGGTGGTGTAGTTGTTATCCCTAAAGACAGAGAGATTTTCGATTTCACCCCAATACAATATCCTGCAAATAATACTGATGCTGCGATGACCACGACTCATTTTGACTTTAACTCAATGCACGATACTATACTTAAATTGGATATTCTAGGTCACGATGACCCCCAAGTTCTTAAAGTTATGAGTGATATTAGTGGTCTAGATATTATGAGTATCCCTGTACCTGACAAAGATGTTATGCGTATATTTGAGAGCTCCGAGGTACTAGGAATTCCATTAGGAACAACACCAGATAACTGTGGGACCTTGGGTATTCCTGAAATGGGTACTTTAATGGCTAGAGATATGATCAAGGAGACTAATCCTAGCAGCTTCTTTGATTTAGTTCAGCTTATGGGTTTATCTCATGGTACTGATGTCTGGCAAAATAACGCTCAAGATCTTATTCGTTCAGGTACTTGTACACTGGATGAAGTTATAGGTTGTCGTGATGGTATTATGACTTCATTAATAGCTTGGGGTCTCGATCCATTTGCATCATTCCAAATAATGGAGAAAGTTCGTAAGGGTAAAGGGTTAACACCTGAACATGAGGCAATGATGATAGAAAATAATGTTCCTGAGTGGTACATTGAATCATGTAAAAAAATTAAATACATGTTCCCAAAAGCTCACGCAGCAGCTTATGTTATTTCTGCTTTGAGAATTGCCTGGTTTAAAGTGCATCAGCCAGCTACATACTATGCTGCATTTTTCAGTGTAAGAGCTGATGAATTTGATTATGCACTAATGAATCAACCATTAGAAAAGATCACAAATATGCGAGCCTCAATGAGAAAGAATTTCCACCAACTTACAGATAGGGAGCAAAAAATCTACTATATAATTGAGCTAGTAGAAGAGATGATGCTTAGAGGAATTAGTTTTGCAGAAATTGATATAGAAGAAGCAAATGCCAGAAGGTTTAAAGTCATTGACGATAAGCATATTATGCCTGCATTAAACTCAATTAACTCTATCAGTACCACAATGGCAAATAATATAGTTGAAGCAAGATCTGATGGTAATGGAGAATTCAAGAGTCATAAAGATTTAATGACACGTAGTGGCTTAGGTCAGTCTGCTATTAAGAATTTAGCTGAAAATGGAATTCTAAGTCACATCCCAGAAAGTGCTCAGATTACACTTTTTGATATGAATAAATTCTAATAAACTGAGGAGAAAAATACTTTGTCTAAATTTGTAAAAATTTTCTTAAGAAAAGCTCTAAGCAGCTTCGATAGGATCTATACATACAAAGTCCCTGAAACTATGCTAGAAGATATTAGCATAGGACGCAGGGTTTTAATTCCTTTCGGTAAAGGGGACAGATTTAACGAGGCCTTTATTTTCTCTATTTTAAATTTAAAAGAAAGTTCTGAAGCAGAGAAGCTTGGGGATAAAATAAAATCTTTAGCTGCAGTATTAGACAAAGGGCCATTACTGAGTAATATGCAAATCAAATTACTCGCTCAAATGAAACAACTTTACTCTTGTACCTATGGTCAAGCAGCCTCCTTAATGCTACCTGCCGGATTCAATTTACAATTAGCCGAAATAATAACGATTACTGATCTAGGATTAGATGAATTAGATGATACATTTATTGAAATTGCTTTGGAGATTAGCAAGAAGAAAAACAAATTTGAATTAAGTAAGTTTAAGTTTAATCTTGATGATTTTTTACTCAAATCATATAAACGCAATGATTTAATCTCCTTAGCTAAGGATGGTTTAATTAATATTAATTTAAGTAGTGATCAGAAAATAAAGCGTAAAAGCAATGAGCATGTTAAATTAATAAATCGAGAGGAAGCAATTAGTTTATTTGAAGATAGTGCTTTAGGATCAATACAACAAGATTCTATTATTGAATATTTAATAAGCTTTGAAACTGCCAGCACACAAGAAATTATTCAAAATTGCAATGTTAAAAGAAACAGTTTAAAAACCCTCGAAAGTAAAGGATTAATTGAGTTTTTCCACAAAGAGATTTCAACAGATGATATAGAAGTTGATTCTTTTGACCCTGAACTCTTGCCAAAGAATTTCAATGTTGTTTCTGATAATGACTTGAGTCAAGAGCAAATAAATGCCATTGCCTCAATAAACTCAAGTATAAATAACAGACTTAACAAAGAGTTTTTGCTTTATGGAATAACAGGCTCTGGTAAAACTGAGGTCTATATAAGAGCTGTGAGAAATTGCTTATCTAAAGGACAAAAGGCGATACTTTTAGTACCAGAAATTGGCCTAACTCCTCAAATGGTAGGGCAATTTAATCTACATTTTCCAGAAAAAATTACTGTTCTTCATAGTGGTTTAAGTCAACGAGAACGTTTTGATAGCTGGGAAAAGATCAAGGCTGGAGATTTCGAAATAGTTATTGGTGCACGTTCTGCAATTTTTTCTCCTTTAGATAATTTGGGCTTAATTATTATCGATGAAGAACAAGAAAGCTCATATGCCTCAGATATGTCGCCTTATTACGACGCCAGGACAATAGCCAGACTACGCTCTTTAAATGAAAATGTAACATTAGTCTTGGGATCTGCTACACCGAGTTTAGAAACTTTTTACCGTTCTCTAGATGGCAAAGCTGAGAGACTAGAACTTAGTGCTAGAGCTGGAATGGCTGATTTGCCTCCAGTAGAGATCATTGATTTACGTCAAGATTGGAATACTGACACTGAAGGAATAATAAGTAATCATCTATTTGAAGCAATGCAAAAAACTTTAAATAGAGAAGAGCAAGTTATGTTGTTTCTTAATAGGAGAGGTTTCGCAAGTACCGTACTTTGCTCTGAATGTGGTCAAAACATTGAGTGTCCTAATTGTTCAATCACTTTTACTTATCATAGGGATAAAAATCTATTAATCTGCCATTACTGTGGAACCACTGAGAAATTGAGTAAAATCTGTAAGCATTGTGGTGAAGAGTCCATAATTAATTATGGATTTGGTACCCAAAAACTAGAAGCTATTTGCAGAAAACTCTTTCCTGAAGTTGATATCTTTAGAATTGATCAAGACACTAGTACAAATTCTAAGAAACAGGCTGCATTATTCCAAAAATTTAGAGAAAGCAAGTCAAGCATACTTATTGGCACTCAAATGATAGCTAAAGGCCATAACTTTCCTAGATTAACTCTGGTTGGAATATTAAATGTTGACCAAATGATTAGTAGAAACGATTACCAAGCTGCAGAACATGCATTCCAATTAATAACTCAGGCAGCTGGTCGTGCCGGGCGTGCTGATTTACCTGGTAAAGTTTATATACAAGCTTTTGATGTTGATAATTATGCAATCCAGGCTAGTTCAAGACATAATTACAAGGAATTTGTTGAGCAAGAACTTAACTTTCGTAAAGCCCTGAAATATCCACCTTTTAGTACTTTGGCCCACATTACAATAAGCAGTGAAAATAAAAATTTGACAGCACAAGCTAGTCGTGAATTGTACGATATTATAGAAAAAACTATAATTGATAATAACTTAAATGATTTAATTGTTTTAAAGCCTGCACCTGCAAACCTTTACAAACTTCAAAATCGCTGGCGTTGGAATATAATTATTAAATCAAATGGCGAGGATCAAATTAAAAAATTAAGTTCGCTTTGGCATAAAATATCATTAATGAAAAATAATGATTTAATAAGAGTCAGCTTTCGCTTAGACCCAGCTTAATAATTAGGCTAATCAAAACTATTTTGATATAATAAATTTTAGCTTTATAAAAATCAAAGGAGAAACAATATGGCAATTAGAAAAATTGTTACAGAAGAGGATCCAGTATTAAGAAAAAGATCTAGAGAAATTAAAGAAATTGATGACAGAATTAAAGAACTAGCCCAAGATATGATTGATACTTTGAACGAAACTAGCAATGGTATTGGATTAGCTGCACCACAAATTGGTGTTTTAAAAAGAATTTTCATTATTGATATGCGTGAAGATGAAGATTCTGAACCTATTATATTTATTAATCCAGAGATTATTTCAAAAGTCGGTACATTTGAACACACTGAAGGTTGTTTGAGTATTCCTGATATATGGGGAGAAATTAGAAGACCAGCCAAAGTTACTGTGAAAGCAACTGACTTAAATGGAGAAGAATTTACTTTAAATGCAAAAGGACTTATGGCTGCTTGTGTTGAGCATGAAACTGACCACTTGAATGGTATGTTATATGTAGATAGAAAGAAACAACAAGAACTAGGTGTAGATGTAGATTAGTTTTTAATCTCTAACTAGAAGGGGTGTTTAGTGAATATAGTATTTTTTGGAACTCCAGATTTTGCAGCTGAAGTTTTACAAGGTTTGATCAGAACAGGGCATAAACCAGTCCTATGTGTTAGCCAACCTGATAAACCACAAGGCAGAAAGCAAATTATTAAACCAACTCCCGTGCACGAAGTGGCGAATGAGTACGGCATTGATTTAATTCAACCTAGAAAAATCAAGACGGATGAGTTTTATGAAAAAATTAAATCCTATGAACCTGACTTCATTGTTACAGCCGCTTATGGAAGAATTTTACCAAATAGAATTTTAAGTTTAGCTAAGTATGAAGCCGTAAATGTTCATGGATCTTTATTACCTAAATATCGTGGCGCAAGTCCTGTTCAAGCTTCTTTATTAGCAGGAGATAAACTTACAGGTATAAGTGTCTTACGAATGACGGCTGAGTTGGATGCTGGCCCAGTATTTAGCACAGCTGAATTTGAAATTCCAGACTTAATGCGTTCTGATGAGTTAATGCTAGAATTGGCTAAAATTGGAGCAGATTTACTTCCTGGAACTTTAGATGGTATTTATAATGTCGATATAAAACCTATACCACAAGATGATAGTCAAGCAACATTCTGTGGATTAATTGATAAAGAGATGGGACAAATAGATTGGAATCAGCCAGCCCACCAAATCGAAGCACAAGTTAGAGGTCTATATCCATGGCCAGGTGCATATACCTATGAAAAAGGAAATCGCATTAAAATTCATTTAGCTAAAGCATATTCAATCGATGATTGCTCTGACTTACCTAATAATTATGATGAACTAAACAATGGTACTGTTGTTTCCTTAGCAAATAAAAGCATTTGGGTTAAAACTGCTTCTGGTGTATTACAGATACTAGAAGTGCAAAAGGCTAACTCTAAAGCTATGCAGACAAGTTCAAATTATCATAACTATAATGTTGCAGAAGATATCTTTACAAATGAACCTTAAATTACATTTATTATATGTTTGAAGATCGAAGGAGTATAATGTCGAAAATTACTGATCAACAAGATAATATTTCTGAAATAAATAATATTGATAGTAAATATCAGAAAGCATTACAAAAATTCAACAAATTTCCTGAATCAAAAAATGCTAGAGAATTGGCTTTTACAGTACTTTATCAAGTTTATACTTTAAACGCATTTTCTGATATCGCTATTAATAGAACTTACAATAATTCCAAATTAAACGAACAAGAAAAATCTACTGCAACTGCTTTTATCTTGGGAACAATAAATGAAACTTTTAGCTTAGACAATATAATTAAAAAGTTATCTAAGACCAAAATCAACAAACTAGATCCAAGAGTATTAGTTATATTACGCTTAGGTCTATGGCAAATTTACTTTTCCAATCAAGCAGAACATGCTATTGTTTCTGAAACAGTCAAACTTTGCAAAAGATTTGGAGTAAGCTCAGCTACATCATTAGTCAATGCAGTTTTAAGAAATTCACTTAGAAAAATACACAAAGAAAATTTAAATAATATTGAAGCAAATAAATATGATAAAGCTGGATTTACAAAAGAATTATATGAACATTTTCTTTATGAACTCGGTGATGAAAATGAAGTTAATAAATTAGCTAAGTTCTTGAAAGGCAGCCCAGAATTAAACGTTAGGATAAGATTTAATTCAGAAGACACTAAAAGTAATCAAGTTAAACAAGTAACAAAATTACTAAATGAAGAAGAAATTTCAATTATACCTGCTTATTTTCAAGAAGATTCTCTGCATCTAAACTTAAACGGAAAATCACTGCATCAATCTGAAGCCTGGAAATCTGGAGAAATTAAGGCTCAAGGTGAGAGTGCCATGTTACCAGCGATAGCATTAAATCCTCAAGCACATGAAAATATTGCTGATATCTGCGCTGCACCTGGGGGCAAAACTATTCAAATTTCTGATCTTAGTAAAGGGAAAGCTTATATTCTTGCTTCTGATATCCAAGAACACAGAATTGATTTATTGAATTCTGAGCTTAAGCGACTTGGAATACAAAATGTCAAAACAAGAATAGCTGATGCCTCAAATATTGAACAATGGCGTAATTATGAAAACTATTTTGATAAAGTTCTACTAGATGTTCCATGCTCTGGTCTAGGTCTATTACAAAGCAAACCTGAATTAAGATTAAGTTGGAGCCAAGAAGGAATTAAAGAATTAATAGAAATCCAGCAAAAAATTCTTAATGTTGCAAGTTACATACTTAAACCAGGTGGATTAATGCTTTATTCTACTTGTACTTTGAATACAGCAGAAAATTCTAATCAAGTAAATAATTTCATAAAAGATAATCCTAATCATAGTCTGGTATCAATGCGAGACAATCTCGCAGAAATTTTAGACAACTTGATTAATTTAGATTCCAGCCTAGAGCAACAAGTAGATAAAGGTGAGATTACACTTTGGCCTCAAAAAGTTATGTCTGAAGGCTTCTATTTAGCGCTAATTAAAAAGCTTTAATTATTATTTAATAGTTAATTATTTATTTTTTTTAATACTGTATAATATATGAACGAATGTTATGACTAAAGGAGGTTATAGTCAGAATATGTATACAGCTTCTGTCTTTGGTGCTGCGACTAATGTAGGTCTAGTTCGCAAAAACAATGAAGACAGTTATTCTTTTTTAAGATCAAAAGATAAAAGATTTGTTCTACTTATAATTGCTGACGGTATGGGCGGTCATAGTTATGGTGAAGTCGCAAGTCAAATTGCTGTGCAATATTCTACCTACGTTATAGATAACTCTTTTAGAGAAGATATGACAGATCAGGAAATATTAGAAATGTTGGGAAATGCTGTAGAGGCATCCAATATTCAAGTGGAATTAGAAACTAAATTAAAACCTGAGATGTCTGGAATGGGAACAACTCTAACGATTGGATTAATCATTAACTATAAATTTTACATTGCTCATGTAGGTGATAGTAGAATTTATCTGCTAAGAAATGATAAGTTCTATCAACTAACCAAAGATGATACTTATGTCCAGTCTTTAGTAGATTCAGGAGAGTTAGATGCAGATTTGGCAGATAGCCATCCACAACATAACCTACTTACAAAAGCTATTGGTAGCCCAGAGCAAATTTGTCCAGAATTAATACAATATACTTTGAATAGTTCAGACAAAATTTTGTTTTGTACCGATGGCCTCTATGATGCATTAAGTAACTATGAAATTAAAAATATATTAAGCAAGGAAACAGATCCTGATATTTGTGCTAATAAATTAATTAGTAAGACTTTAGAAAATGGTGCTCCAGATAACGTTACAGTTATTGTGGGATTTATTTAGTGAGGTATACATGTCTATTAGTGTTGGAACAATTTTAAATAATCGCTATAAAATATTAGAACTCGCTGGTACTGGAGGTATGGCAAAAGTTTATAAGGCCACCGACTTAAATACTGGTGAGGTAGTAGCTATTAAAACTTTAAAATCTGAATATAATGATGATTTAGAATTTGTTAGACGTTTTGATCTTGAAGCAAGAGCTGCAGCAAGTTTGTCTCATCCTAATATCGTAAATGTGTATGGTGTAGGTGAAGATAACGGTGTTAAGTACATTGTTCAAGAGTATGTTAATGGTAAAAGTCTAAAAGAGAAGTTAGAAGAAACCGGAAAAATGGACTGGCGCTTGGCAGTTCCAATTGTTATACAAATTGCATTGGCTCTTGAACATGCTCATTCACAATCTATAGTTCATAGAGATATTAAACCTGCAAATATTTTGATCACTCCAGACGGTGTCTGTATGGTCACTGATTTTGGTATAGCTAGAGCAACTAATTCAAATACTGTTTCAATGACTGGTGGCACTGCACTAGGCTCAGTACATTACTTTTCTCCTGAACAAGCTCGTGGTGGTGCTGTTGACCATCGCTCAGATGTTTATTCTTTAGGAATTTTAATGTATGAGTTATTAACTGGTGAAGTACCATTCGACGGAGAATCTTCAGTAGCAGTAGCGGTAAAACAATTACAAGAAGAACCGGTAAAACCAAGAGAATTAGAATCATCTATTCCACAAGGATTAGAGGATATTATACTTCGTTGCATGCAAAAAAATCCAAATAAACGCTATCCTGATTCCAGAGCTTTAATCGATGATCTGGATATGTTTATGATTAATCCAAATGGTAGATATGGTGAGATTAATAGCTCAAATGATACTTACAGTAATTATGCTGATCCAAGTGCTATAACAGAACCTCAAGATACATTTAACTCTGAATCCAATTCTTTAGATAGAGTCTTAAGCTTAGAAAACTCAATCAGTTCTAGACGTAAGTCTAGATCAAGAGATACTGTTATTACTATGCTTTTCGTAGTTATAATAGTTTTATTATTAAGTCTAGCAATCTGGTTTATCGCCGACTCTGTAAAAAACAATCTTAGCACACGTGAATCTGCTGCAGAAGAAATCTATGTTGTAGAAGACTTCCGTAACATGTCATATGATGAAGTTTCTCAAAAACTTAAAGCAGAAGGAGTAAATCATATTAAAGTTGAAGAGGCCAGTGAAGAAGTATCTAGTGGTAATATTATTTCTCAAAACATAGCTCCAGGTTCAGAAATAAATAGAGCTGGTACCTTCGTAAAAGGTAGTGAACTTATTCTAACAGTTTCTAAAGGAAGTGAATTCTATGTAATTCCTAATTTAATAGGAGAGGATGGAGCTGAAGTCAAAAACACTATTGAAAAAGAAAATATTCTAGTAATGACAAGAAGTCAATTTAACCTTTCTGTTCCTGAAGGTAAGGTTGTAGAAATATCTCCATCTCCTGGAACAAAGGTTGAACGTGGTTCAAGAATAACTATTACAATTAGTAAAGGTATTAATAAGGGTCCAGTTCCTGATGTTAAAGGTAGGAAATTAGATTCTGCTATTGAGTATCTAAATTCTATTGGTTTTGATACAGAAACAAGAGTGCCTTCTAGTTTGAAGGGTTATGAAAGTAGTTTATACGTTGTTGATATGACACCAAAAGCTGGTACATCTAATGTAACTGAAAAGATAGTCCTTATAGCAGGAACCTATGAAGAAGCCAATCCTACAACAGCAACCACTACAGAAAAACCGAGCGAGACCACAACGGTTGAGACCACCGAAACAGAAAAAACTGAGACGGAAGCAAGCACTGAAAAACCTGAAGATAATACTCCAGAACCAACAGAGCCTACTGAACCATCAGCAGAAGAACCTGTAGATCCTGGTGCTCCTGCTGATGCCGGTAACTAATAACAAAAAAAGTCATATTTAATTGCAATTGATAAGGAGTAGTGACTATTATTCAAGGGATTAATAAAAATCAAGAAATTCAATCTGGTGAATATATTATTACTAGAGGTGTAGGTGGTAACTATTGGGTTAATTCACTAGCTAAACCGGGTGAAGAAATCCAATGCAACGCTCCTGGAATTTTTAAAAATCAAGGGCTAAAACCAATAGCTGGTGATCTAGTTTTCTGTGAGGAAACTGGAGATGAATTAATTCCTCTTGTAATGCAAGAAATATATGAACGCAAAAATGAATTGCCTAGACCACAGGTAGCTAATATAGACCTATTATGGTTAATTATTCCTTTGAGCCAACCTGAGCCTGATTTAAATGTATTAGACAAAATGTTGGTCATCAGTGAAGTGCAAAACATGAACGTTGAAATCATATTCACCAAATATGATTTAGCTTCAGATTTTGGTGATGAACTCGCAAGTATCTATAAAAATCTTGGATATAATGTTTTTCTCTCCAAACCAAATTCAGAGTCCTTATTTAATGAGCTCCGTGATAAAATTGCCCATAAACTCATATGTTTAGCAGGTCCTTCTGGTGCTGGCAAATCAACGCTTTTAAATATCCTTGCTCAAAATGATTTAATGGAAACAGGTGACATTTCTAAAAAGCTCGGACGTGGACGTCACACAACTAGACATGCTGAATTGTTCCCTTTTAGAGGAGGATATGTAACTGACACTCCTGGATTTAGCTCTTTAGAACTTACACAATTAAATATCGATGGACAAGACTTAGCTTTTGCCTTTCCAGAGATTAGAGAATTACAGTATAACTGTAGGTTTAACTCCTGCAAACATTTAGAAGAGCCAGGATGTGCAGTGAAAGAATCTGAGGCAATTGATAAAGGTAGATTAGAACGCTATCAAAACTTCAGAAAAACTATTGACTCATTCAATTCCTATGATAGGAGAAAAAATTAATACTGATATACTAATAACAGTCGGAGGTTTAATAAGAAGATGAATCAAGTAGAAAACAATAATATAAAAAGAGAAGAATTAATTGCTAAATTCAAAAATAAAATTGCTCCTTCTATATTGTCATGTAATCCATTAACAATAGGTGCAGAAATTTCAGAAATTAGCTCAAATATTGAGGCCTTACATATCGATATTATGGATGCCGATTTTGTTCCTAATATTAATGGTAGTTATACTATCGTTAAGGCGATTAAAGAAGCCTTTCCTCATATATTCTTGGATGTTCATCTTATGGTAAACAAACCAGAAAAACTTATTGATGACTTTATTAATGCTGGTGCAGATTTAATCACATTACATATAGAGTCTTTGCAACATCCTCATAGATACTTGAATTACATAAAAGACCAAGGAATTCTGTCTGGACTAAGTTTAAACCCAGGTACTCCAGTATCTATGACCAAAGATCTTTTGAACGCAACTGATGTTTTATTACTGATGAGCGTCAACCCAGGCTTCGGAGGACAAAGTTTTATCGAAAATACTTTTAATAAAATCGCTGAAGCTAAATCACTAATAAAAGATCTAAATACAAATACATTAATTGAGATTGATGGTGGAGTAAAATCTAACAATGCGCAAGAGCTTTGGGCAGCGGGTGTTGACGTATTAGTTGCAGGTAGTGCTATATTTGGACAAGCAGATCCAAATTTAGAGTTAAGTAAACTAAACAAAATCAAGTAGATATATTTGTGCATTTTGTTAATTCAAATAATTATAAATTATTAAAATTTATTTAAAACATACAAACTCTACTTGATAAATTATTGAAAATTGAGGATAATGAGATTCATTAGAGAGACAGAATTGAGGGAAAATTATGGATTTTAAT